>DQVJ01000224.1 GCA_015661795.1 Sulfurovum sp. | reverse complement strand
ATCAGCCAAACTATTGAGTGTAAAAAAATACTTAGTATGTTGTACAGCAGTGTCTCCAAGTATAAGTACCGTATGAAAAAATGACTCTATTTGTTGTGCTTCTTCCATTTTCCGTACCACTGCATGTTTAATGCCAAACTCTGATGCCAGTTTCGCCATTGTCATTAAGCCATGACCATAAGCATTGTCTTTAAGAACAATGGCTATTTTATCCACTGAGCCTGTTTTTAGGGCTATTTGGTTAAGATTATAATAGAAATTTTGTTTATTGATTGTAATAAATGCCATAAATGAATTATAGCCAAAAGGATTGAAATGAGAGTGGTGCCTGCTGAATGGGAAAAACAACAATGTGTATTAATGTCTTTCCCGCATGAAGAGACTGATTGGGCAAAAAAGGGTTTAACCAAAGCCTATTCTCCTTTTATACGTATTACGCAGGCTATAGCTTATACACAAGCTGTTTACATTATCTGTAAAGATAAAACAAAAATTGCTTCACTGTTTTGTTCTACCCGTAATCTGACATTTATTGAAATCCCTACCAATGATACATGGATACGTGACTATGGATACATTAGCATCAAAGAAGATGGTCAAAACAGACTGCTTGATTTTACCTTTGATGGATGGGGTGGAAAATTTGAAGCAAATTTAGACAACCTTGTCAATGCTACTTTACATAAAAAAGGATATATGGGAACCACTCCATTGGAGACTGTTGATTTTGTACTCGAGGGTGGTTCTATAGAAAGTGATGGTAAAGGCACGATACTTACAACAACAAAATGCCTTTGTAACCCAAATAGAAATAAAGGTCTCTCTAAAAAAGAAGTAGAAGAAATGCTACAAACATCACTAGGTGCTATACGATTTTTATGGCTTGACTATGGATATTTGGCAGGTGATGACACAGATTCTCATGTAGATACTTTAGCCCGTTTTGTCAATGAAGAGACAATCGTATATATCAAGTGTGAAGACAGAAATGATGAGCATTATGATGCCCTCAAAAAAATGGAAAAACAACTACAGGGGTTCACTACGAATGAAGGCAAACCGTACATATTAATTCCTTTGCCTATGACAGAGCCTATTTATAATGCACAAAAAGAAAGACTCCCTGCTACGTATGCGAATTTTTTGATTACCAATGATGCACTTGTCTACCCTAGCTATGAAGATAAAAATGATGAGACAGTGCACAAAATATTTAAAACTTTATTTCCAAAGAAAGAAATTATCCCTGTTAACTGTTTAAAGCTTATCGAACAGGGAGGAAGTCTACATTGTTCGACCATGCAAATAGCCTACTAAACTTATCTAGCACCAAAATTTTGTGTCCAGTAATGTGTTAAGTTTGATCCAATTTTTTCAACATGTCCCATACCTACTTCTTTATAGTCTGGATTCATTAAAACAGCACAATGCCTATCACTAGCAATCCATGCATCAATTGCCTCTTGTGCTAAATCTTGATTGTTTCCACCTGAAATATTTTCTCCAATCGTTTTCCAATTACTATAACCATTGTTTTCAACTCTATCCTTAAGTGAACTTCCCTTACCTAGGTTTTGTACCTGTGCAGTCCAATCTGAATTTGTCCCTGATCCTTCATGTAAAAAAGTATCACTCTGTGCTAAATCTTCACTATGTTCATAAGCTGCTTTATATAGGGCATCATTCCATGTTAATTTACCTACAGCTTTCTTTATCCCTTCTATCCCACAATCTTGCTCAATAGCCCTAGCATTATTTATTGCATCTAGATATATCTGCATTGTTACACTATCTATTAGTGGTGCATCAAAAGGTTTCGGACTGGTGATAGCAGTAGGAGTGTTAACAGTAATATTTCCCTCCGAAGCATTACTATTAGAACTCCCACCACACCCCATAACAACAAGAGACATTAAACCATAAAACATTACCTTATACATGATAACCCTTTTTACTATATCCCTATTATATTGATATCCATTTTAAATTAACATAAAACTGACTTCATTGATGTGCTGCAAAATTTTGTGTCCAATAGTGTACCCATTTTGAGTCTTTTTTATAGGTGTGTGCCATACCTACATCTGTAAAATCAGGGTTCATGATATTGGCACAATGTGCATCTGCATTAAGCCAATGTTGCATGACTTGCTCTAGTGTAGATGCGCCTGCTTCTATATTTTCAGCAATGTTTTTCCATTGTTTATAGCCATTATTTTCAATACGTGCTTTAAAGTTGCTTCCTTTATGATAGTTTTGTACTCTGGCTGTCCAGTCAGATTGTCTTCCAGAACCTTTATGGCTAAATATTTTACTCTGTAGCATATCATTACTATGCTCATAAGCAGCTCTATATAGTGCATCATTCCATCTTAAGGCTGGAACTGCAGGAAAACTTCCCTCCTTCCCACAACTTCTTCGTGTAGAACGTACCTTATTGATGGCTTGAAGGTATTTTTCTTGTATATTTCTATCTAATGAAGGTGCAGGATACGGCTTTGACACCATAGTACTTTGTGTATAGACTTTATGGGAACCACAGTTGTTTAAAGACAATGTAACTATAATTATGTAGATTGATACTTTGACCGTTTTCATAAAACCTCTTTTTTACATTTTATACTGATTTATGTTAAAATCAAACTATGAAAATAGCACTTATCCAACAACAGTATTATGCAACTAAAAACAAGACGCTTCAAGTGACATGTCAACACATCACTCAAGCAGCACATAATGGTGCTCAACTCGTAGTCCTTCAAGAACTTCATCAAACAGAATATTTCTGTCAAAGTGAAGATACCAAATTTTTTGCATATGCTAATAGTTTTGAGGAAGATATTCTTTTTTGGTCTAACATTGCAAAACAAAACGAAATAGTACTGGTGACATCGCTTTTTGAAAAACGTACTGCAGGACTTTATCATAACACTGCCGTTGTATTTGAAAAAGATGGATCCATTGCAGGGAAATACCGAAAAATGCATATCCCTGATGACCCAGGTTTTTATGAAAAATTTTATTTCACACCAGGGGATTTAGGATTTGAACCTATTCACACCTCTGTAGGTAATCTAGGCATACTTATCTGCTGGGATCAATGGTATCCTGAAGCTGCTCGTATCATGGCGCTCAAAGGTGCAGATGTACTCATCTATCCCACCGCTATAGGCTGGTTCGATGATGACAGTACAGATGAAAAAAATAGACAACTAGAGTCTTGGGTTACCATCCAACGCTCACATGCCATAGCCAATGGGATACCCGTACTCAGCTGTAACCGTGTAGGTTTTGAAAAAGACAGCAGTGGGGTATTTAAAGGTATACGGTTTTGGGGTAACTCTTTTGTCTGTGGAGCGCAAGGTGAGATGCTAGCCCATGCCAAACATCAAGGTGAGACTATTCTTTATGCTGACATTGCGCATACACGTACCAAAGAAATACGGGATATCTGGCCTTTTTTACGTGACAGACGTATAGAATCATACCACTGTCTACTCAAACGTTTTTGTGATGAACTATAATTGAGATACAACAAATATTATGTATGCTGACTATTTTTTTCAAAATACCACATAAAAGCGAACATCAAACCTGGTGATTTTGCTATGCTTTCATCATATATAAATTGTTTGGCCTCATTTACAGGCAGATATATAACTTCTATCTGTTCATCATCTACACCACCGCCATCATGTATCTGCATATTCTCATCTACCTCAACATAATAGAGCATCTGTTTACTCCCTGCAAAACCCACTGAAGTATGAAAAGAAGTAATTTTTTCCAAATCTTCTACATCTACCTCAAACCCACATTCTTCTTCAACCTCTTCTTTGGCAATTTCTGCCAAAGAAAGATCTTTATCAACAATACCCGCACAAAGCTCAATAGTCATACCGTTGTTATTGTTCAGGTAGACAGCAGGTCTAAACTGTTTTACTACCACAAAAGCATCTTTACTTTTGTGGTAAATTAAAATAGATACACTGTCATGTGCCTTTACAACTTCCCAGTCTTTATCCACACCATTTTGTGTGTAAGTAACCAAGGCAGCAGAGACATACTGTGGATTAACCAATTTGTTTAATTTGAAGTTTTCTATTATATTTTGATGTTTTTTCATTATTTTACCTTTTGCTTTTAGCACTCTAAATCGTTGCTGACTCTTCCCAAACATAACAAGGCGTTTCTAGTTGTATATACCTCAAAAGTTTTTCTTTATATTCTTTCACACCTTTTATCGTAATATTTCTATATTTGGTTGTTGTGACATTTTCATATTTAGTGAATTTTTTAAGAATGGATGTTTTGATAGATTTTTTTCGTAATACCTTCATTGGGTTTATCCATCTTCCATTTTTTTTCAATCCAAAATGCAAATGAGGTCCTGTACTACGTCCTGTACTTCCTACATAACCTATCACTTGTCCTTTTTTGACCCTTTGCCCTCTTTTTACACGGATACGGCTCTGGTGAGCATACAAAGACTCATATCCTCCACTATGTTTGATTTTGACTACTTTTCCATACCCTCCCATGCGCCCTGCAAAACTTATTCTTCCAGCATTCACAGCCAAAAGTGGCGTACCTTTCCTAGCACCAAAGTCAGTACCGTGATGTGGTCTATAGCGGCGTAGTATCGGGTGGAATCTTCTGTAAGAGAAACTCGAAGTTACACGAACACGTCTTAAAGGCATACCAAATCGTGAATGTTTACTCTTTACCTGAACCCGTTTGGTATACACTGTTTTTTTCTTTCCCTTAACAGTATAAGCTACAGATTTACCCAATTTTGAAAACCCATCACCATCTTCATCCACATATACAAACTGTTCTTTTTTACCCATTTTTACTCTGGCTATTTTAATATCTGGCATTAAATAAGGTTTTCCCATTCGCTTATATTGGGTATAAATGAAATTAATTTCATCACCTTTATGTAATTTTCTACCATCTATAGCACCTTTGAGTGCTGAACTTAGGCGCTTGGCTACATCTTTGTTTTTCACAGTATTTAAAGTATCTGTATAAGGATTATTTTCAACCACTATCTTGGCATAATACTCCCCAGTGCTGTACTCAATAGGTATAATATCAAAGCTGTATTCAGAACTGTTTTTATCTTTACTCACATGTATTTGCATCACTTCACTGATGGGAATAAGCACTTGTATGACTTCCCCTGACTTCTCTTTTAGTTCGTAAAACATATGTCTCGTACTAATTTCACTTAGAAATTTCTGATCCTCTTGTGAAATGCTCTTTATCAGCTTTGTTGATATATTACGGGATTCTAGATATTCAGAAAATGTTTGACCTTCCTGCCATTTAGATACGGTCACTTTGGCTGCAGCTAGAGGAATAGCCAGCATTAAAAATAGTAAAATGTACTTCATTCTGCTTCTTGTCCCCCCATCTATCAAGTCAGATAATTATAACGCAAAAAGGTTAAGGAGACTGGCATTTACTTCTCATCAATAAAGTTTAACACATTTACTTGTATAATCAATCAATTCAATTCCAAAGGAAATTTATGCGTCAAATTGCACTGATTATCTTCATATCTCTGCCTCTGTTTGCAGGTTTCTTCCCACCAACAGTACATACATCCATTTCTAAAGTAAATGACAAGTCTGTGAGCCTGAAACAGTCGTTCCCAGTCAATGGCATGTCAGGTGTTGTCATACATGACTATGGCAATGAACTAAAAGCAATTACCAGCCGACTAGTACAACATACTTCTGAAGACATTCAACTCATAAAGAGCGACATCATACACCACGATGAACTTCCCACTATAAATACAAACATAAAAAAGGGTGATAAGGTCATAGGCGGGTATCTTTATGAAAATATTTTACTTTTAGCTCCTGATGCCCAGACCTATGCAAAAATAACATCCATGCATAAAAAAAGATGGGTACACCCTGATTTGTTTGCTCTTTTCCTTTCGAAAGAAGGAGATGCACGTCCCAACAAAGAGAATCTTGCTTCTTTTGCAAAAAGTTATCAGGTAGGGCTCATTTATATTGTAGGAAAAGGTACAGCTAAACTGTTAGATCCAATTTCTGGTCAATATGTAGGACAAAAAACAATGGGTGGTTTACCCAGCAAAGGAAAGTCACCTTTCTTTATGCGTTTTGATAAGATTGATGCGGGGTGGTTCTCTGAAGAGATCACAGAAAATTATTATAAACTAATGGATACCATATAACATGCTAGATAAAAAACACATCAAACACTTTGAAAATATTGTAGGATCAGAAAATGTCTACAGTGACAGGGCACACCTTATTGCATACTCTTATGATGCTACACGTACACGTTTTGAACCCGAGGCAGTCATCTTCCCTAGAGATGAAAATGATATTTCTGCCATACTCAGCTATTGTAACGAACACCACATTGTGATTACGCCTAGAGGGGCAGGTTCTGGATTTACCGGTGGTGCTCTACCAACCAATGGTGGCATTACCCTTGGTCTTGAGAAACATATGAATAAAATTCTAGAAATTGACATGGAAAATATGGTTGCTGTTGTACAACCTGGTGTTATCAATATGGATTTGCAAAAAGCCGTTGAAGAAGT
>DQVJ01000283.1 GCA_015661795.1 Sulfurovum sp. | reverse complement strand
TTTTACTTTTTTAGCTAACTCTTGGTCAACTGAAAATCCATCATGACTAAGCACAACTATACAGTCAACTTTTTTTTCTTTTCTGAGCATATCTATATACTCTTGTAGAGACTCATGACGTAAGGCAAAACTCCAACCCTCAGTAAATTTTTTAGGATTTGCAGTGGAAGTAAAAGGGAAAGATTGTCCGATAATACCTATCTTCGCCCCTCCAATTTCCTTAATAGTATATGGAGGGAAGATAAGTTCTTCAAACTCATCTGAAAAAGGATCATTGTCAATCACATTTTGTGAGATAAAGTCTCCCTTTAACTGTCCTATAAGCTCATGCACACGTTCTTTACCGTAAGTAAACTCCCAGTGTCCCACCATCACATCAACACCCAAATAGTTTTGAGCATCTACGATAGCTTCACCTTTTGTTTTAAGAGCCACTGCGGTACCTTGCCATGTATCTCCAGAGTCAAGAAGAAGCACGTTCTTAGCACCTCTCTCTTTTTTGACATGATCAATGATAGGCTTCATATGTGCAATACCACCCATTTTTCCAAACTTTTTAGCAAGTTCAGAAAAATCATTATGTGTATCAAAATAAGCATCTAAAGTACCTGCTTGAATGCCGTAATGCTTTTGAAATGCTTCTCCACAAATAAACCCAGGTGTTCCCACAAGGTTCTTAGCAGAGATAAGCGTTGATGGCTCTCTCCAGTAAAGTGGTTTAATGTGAGCATGCATATCACATATATGAAGAATGGTTGCTTTACCCTTAGGTTCAAAAGAAACCAGATCAGAAAAAGTCAATTTCTTGATTCTTTCTTTTCCTGCTTCCCCAGCAAAAAGATTTGTCCCCCCAACTGCACCTAATAAGCCTAAGGCACCTGCAATTTGGAGGAAGTCTCGTCTGTCTATTTCCATAATATACCTCTTATCTTTTTAAACCAGGAATGGCTATTTTTTTGCCTTTTTCCTGTGCAAGTGTTGTCACATATACTTCAAGAGCTATCATCTCTTTTGAACCAATAGGAATGACTTTTAAAAGTGCATTTTTCATACAACCTTGAAATCTTCGCTGTGTGGTTCTAAGGCTAGACTTTGTCATACGGTATGCTGGCCATGTACCGCCAACTGCAACTTCACCCAAATCTGGTAAAGGTTGTGTTCTAAGTACCTGTCCCACAATGTCAGCAGAGTGACAAGAGTTACAAGAAAGTCCTCTACCCCCACGAGCTGTCATATAAGTTACCTTACCAAGCTCGTAAGATGCCTTTATATGTTCATCAGCTTCTACATCTATGTTTATAAGTTCATCATTGGCTAAAGACTTCACATATGCAAGCATGGAAAACATTTTTCCAGACTTTAGTTTTGTTTTTTCTTTGCCTTGTGAAACTTGTAGTGCTTGTATCACTTGGTCAATACCGACAACATTTCCGAGTTTTGCAATATATCTTGGAAAACCTGCAATATATTTTGGTAACTCTTTTTCTGAAACTTCAAGGAATTTAGCTAACGCCTCTTCTCCCCCTAATGCTTCTTCCAATATCTCTCCACCCTCTTCAACATAAATCTCTGCGGGGTTATTTTCTAACATTTCTTTATACATAGCTCTATCTGCATCACTCATAGCAAACTGTTCACCAGCGTTAAGCTGAAGCATTGCCATCGTACTCAAAAAAGCCAATGATAATAATACTTTTTTCATAACTTATCCTTTTGGTTTAAGTTTTTTACTCTTAGAGTTTTTTTCACCTGTATTGTCCGTGTAATCAACAGTGATTTTACCTTTGCCAGGCACTTTCATATTGACGGAAAAATAAGGGTTTGTAGAAACTGTTTCCCACACTTTCATACTAGTAAAAGGTTTTCCATCAAATGAAAAAGTAATACTATCTATAAACTTAGCAGGTTTAATTTTTCCTGTTTTTTTATCTTTTCTTGTTCCTGTTTCCATTGGATGGATAACAATAAAGTCAACTTTAATTGTGTCTCCTGCTTTAAACTTTTTAGGTTTAAATTTAATCATCGATTTTCTAGCTTCTGCCATGTTTTATCCTTTAAAATATTTTAGTGTTTATAACGCATGTTTATCGTTTAAAGGTTGCTATCAACCACATCCACCAATAGTTACTTTGACAGGTTTAGCAGCCCGAAGAAATGACCCGTCACTTAATTCAACCAGTGCAACAACATCTTGTGTTCCAGCAAGCTTGATACGTGTTGCAAAATACCCTTTTGCATTCATAGGGGTAAGCATGACATCAACAGATCTAGCATTACCATTTTTTGTTGTAAGTACATGTATAGCTTTAACATAGTCTGACTCAGTCATAGGACTTTCAACATTCACTTTTACAGGAACAACGGCACCATTTTCTGCAATTTCAGGTACAGTAAGTTTTACTTTGTCACTATCAGCCACTGCTTTTCCACCAGTAATTGCTGCTACTGCTGCATCATATGTCAATACATTCGCACCCTTAGGTGCATCTTTGGCAAGCAATACTGAAGGTGTTATTGTCGCTGCAACTGCAGAGACCGCACATATACTTTTTATAAAATTTCTTCTTTTCATTTTTATTATCCTTTTACTTTTTCTTTTTCTTTTTCTCTGCCATTACATAGGCTGTATAGTCACAAATCTCTTGCTCATTAAATAGCCCTGTAGTTAAGTTTACAGTCATATGTGTATTTGGATTGTCTACTCTAGGGTCTGCAATCTTTTGATATACAAATGCAGCATCTCTTACTTTTGTATCTAAGAACATAGCTTTATAGCCTACAAGACTAGGCCCAATATTTCCTGCTCCTTTAGCACCTTCAATATCATGACAGGCAACACAGTTACCATACTGTTTAGGCTCTTTCTTGACTTTTCCATCTTTTCCTGTTTTTTCGACAAATTTAGCTAAACCTTCAGGTAGTTTACCTTTTGCCTTTTTACCATTAAGGTTGTGAAACATAAAGTCACCTCTAGCAATTGCTTTTGGGTCAGTTAGGTCACAACTCTTTGGTATAGTGAATTTTGTAGGCTCAGGGAACAAATCTTTTTCTATCATTTTTGTTGCCTCTGGCATATCATATGCTTTGGTTAAATCCATTGCAAACAATGATGTCGATGCAGATAAAAACAATGTTGTCAAAGCTAAGTGTTTGATTTTTGTATACATTCATACTCCTTTTATTTGTATTTCAAGAGTATGATAACAAGGAAATGTAAAGAAAGTGTAAAAACGAATAATAAGATATAAATATATCTTATTTAGATAGTGTATAGTTAAAAACTGTACCTTTATTGACTATGGAAGTGACCTTTAAGTCAATACCCTCTTCATCTATAATTTGCTTCACGATATTAAGCCCGATACCAAATCCACCTTTTGCTTCATTTTCGCGATAATAGCGTGAAAATATTTTATCGACATTTTCTATGCCAACACCATAGTCTTCTACAATAAATGTAATAGTCTCATCATTCTCATAGAGTGTAACATCAACATCACTTTGTGGATGACTATATTTAATAGCATTAGATATCGTGTTGTCAACTATACGTTGAAGTTTAGTTTTAGAAAAAGTATAAAAAATATTTTCCTCTATGTTAGTCTGCAATTGTATTTCTTTCAAGTGCGCTACTTCTTGAAAATAATCTACTCGATTTTGTATAAAGTCACTTATATCAATCTTTTGTATTTTATGTATGACTTTTCCTTGTTTTACCAGATAGTCCATATCATTGTAAATAGTTGCCAATGTTTTAGAAGCTGATTTCATGCGATTTAAATATTTATTTTTACCATATTTGTTAGCAAAGAGATCTGCATTAAGATTGATAATACTTAAAGGAGTGTTTATTTCATGCATGGAGTCTTTAATAAAGTTATCCAATTGAGTATTTAGCTTTTCAAAAGGTTTAGAAAAATTTCTCAATAATAAAAATGAAAAAATAAAGAGTGCTACTATAATGGATAAGAGGACTGAAGCTGCAAAATAGTAAATTTTATTTGCAGTATGTTTAGTGGATACTAAAAGATAACTGGCATCAAAGTAATACCCTTCAGGTAAAGCATATATATAGTAATAATAGTTTTCTTTTTTATGAAACCCATTCATAAATGAATTTGGCGTAAATGTCAGCGTACTAAAAAGATTTTTATAGTCTTTATTGTACAGCGCAGATTGATATTTTTTGTAACGTGGGAAGTGAAATACTTTGTCATTGTTGTTATAGCGTTGCATCACGTTAATGATTTGTTTTGCTTGTGTCTCTAAAGAAATCTTCACTCTGGCTTCATCAATCTGTAACAACAGATACACATAAATGACCAAAGGGGCTATAAGCAAAACAGCCAATACAGACGTATAGCGTATCGCATATTTACGTGAAAACTCTTCAGTATTAAAAATCAATACTATAGCCTAAGCCACGAACATTTTTAATGAAATCTTTTTCAAGTTTTTTACGTAGATTACCTACTTGCACACGTATATTTGCTGAGTCCATCCACTCACCCCAAACCTCTTCCCAAAACATTTCATAACTTACGATGGAGCCACGTTGCTTTATGAGTAATTCTAAAATTTTAGTCTCAGTTTTTGCCAACATAATACTCTCTTCATATAATGTAAGTTTCATTTTAGAAACGTCATAACAGTAGCCATGAGGTAAAACTATTTTTTCATCTTCAGAGCCAAAACATTGTAACTTAACAACTTGTTCTACTCGTAATTTTAATTCTGCTAAATCAAAAGGTTTACGTATATAATCACATGCTCCAGACTCATACCCACGACTCAAATCCTCTACATCTGTTAGTGATGTGATGAATATTGCAGGTGTTTTATTGCCATCTTTACGTAATTGTTCCAGCATCTCAAAACCATTTAAGTCTCCAGGTACTTTCACGTCCAAAAGCAGAAGATCATAGGTCTGTTCATAGATTGCATCATAGGCATTGTCAGATTGTGTATAGCACAAGACTTCATAGCCACAATCTTCCAGATACTCCCGCATACTAATCGCTAAAATTCGTTCGTCTTCCAAAATGAGTATTTTCATTGTATTTCTCCTACTTTTTTCTCTTTATGTTTATTGAGTAAGATAATATCTATCAGTTCTTCTTTTGTGTAAGTACGTAACATCACCTTAGCTTTAAATTCTAATTCTATTTTATCTTCCTCATGCAGTTTAGGCAATAATCCAATGAGATTTTTATCTTCACTATTTCGAAAACTCCCGTAAGGGTTTTGCCATGCATCCACTACTTTTTCTATGTCTTCATCTGAAAATTGCGTAAAAAATGATATTTCTTCGCTGTCTTTTTTAAAGAAACTTAATGCATCTTCTGGTACTGCAAGCATATAAACACCTATCTGTGTCCCAGCCCCATTGTACATAGGTTCATTTAAATAAAGTATGCCATCTTCATAAGTATAACTTTTACTCAAAAAATCATCCCAGTCTAACATTTCTATTTTTGATAAAAGCTGTTGATTAAAATTTTGATTAGCAATGACATACCCTTGAACCATAGGAAAGTCTCTCATAAGTTCTGCTTTATCCAAATACTTTTCATCCATTAGTGCTATCAGTTCCACACCTTTATTACGAAGTTTAACTGAAAATTCATCGATAAATTTTATGACTTCTAGGTAGCCTAAAAGTTTTGTGCCACTACGTATGGGTACTGTTGCTTTAAAAGTAAGTAGTCTACCTGTTTCCATACCAACTTTTGGCTCATTATTTTTGTTAAGTGCATCAAGGTCATCTCTAAACCACCAAATAGGCATACCTTCAAAACCTTCATCCCAACTCCTCGCAAAGATAAAAAAATCTGGGGTTAAGACTTGTAAACGCAGAGATTTTAAATGCGTATATTTTTTAAAACGTTGAGAGATATGTGAAAGGATATTATGTCCTTGACTTTCATCAAGCAAATTTAATGCATTTTTCAATTCTCCATCTTCTGACAATGCCATAGAAAAAGAAAGTAAATCAACCATTTCATAGTCTAATCCTAGTCGAAAATTTTCTACGACTCGATCTCCTAACACGATTAGCCTATCTTCTTTATCATTTTGAATAAAAAAGATGACAGAGGAAAATAGGATAATCAACAATGTAAATATGGCATAGAGTGCTATTTTATGAAAATAATGATTTAATGATTTTTTTTCTATCTGTTTAGACATAAACAACCTATTACTTTTACGATGAGGTACTATACCATAAATTATAATATCACTTTATAAATAAAATGTAAATATTTTCAAACTACTACATAAAATATTTTTACAATTGATTTACACTTTTTTGTTAGAATTAATAAAAAGGATACATCATGCACAGAATACTTTTACTTCTACTCACAACCTTTACTCTACTTTTAGCTGAAAACTCCTCTGCCAAAGTTGTCTATGACCTCACTACTAAAAACCAGAAAGCCTTTGAACGAAAAATACTCAAAGCCATTGTGGCAAACAAAGCTTACTACGAGAGTAAACTGAAAGAACTTGATGTAACCGTGGTCATACATGGAGGAGCATATCGGTTCTTCACGGTAGATCCAAGACATACAGAGTATAGAACAGACAAGACACTAATGACAGACTATAGTAGCCTTAAAAAACGTATCAAAACCATGCATGATACCTATGACGTAGAGTTTCTTATGTGTGGCGCGGGTATGCCTAAGCATGGACTACAAGCAAAAGATATAGTGAGTTACGTTAAAATAATTCCCAACTCGACCATAGGACTCATAGATAGACAAAATGAGGGCTATGCATATATACCAATAAATGATTAATTAAGAAGGGAAATGATGAAAAAGCTAACTAGAAGAAACTTCTTTAAAGGGGTGGCCACACTTGCAACTATACCTCTTGTAGCAAATGAAACTAAAACAGAGACGACCATAACCAATTCTCTTAAAGTTGTACATATCACCGATGCCCATATGGATATGGGAAATCCAGATAGTGTTGAAGCACTTGAAATGGCAGTAACGTATCTCAATACACATTACCCTGATTTAGACTGTGTGCTTTTTGGTGGAGACAACTTTAACAACAACATGAAAGAAAACTCAGATGCACTGGTCTATAAAAAGATAGTAGAGAAACTCCACTGCCCTGCCTACCATGTAAGAGGAAACAAAGAGTCCTCACCTGCTAACGATAACCGCATACACCTAGAGGAGTTTAAGAAGCTCTTTATGTCCTATAAAGGCATGGTAGTTAAGAGAAAAGACTGGGCTGTAGAAATAAACGGACATCTTATTTTAGGACTTGACAGTTGTATAGAAAATGCAAACAATGGGGAATTTAGCAAAGAAACCCTTACCTTTGCCAAAAAAATGCTAGAGCTTGGTAAACCAACCATCATACTAAACCACCACCCCTACACAAACTACTGGGGTGGCACAGAAGAAAAAGATATACATAAATATGTATTAGGTAACGCTAAAGAGACTATCAAAGCCCTTTTTGACTACCCAAATCTACTTGTATCCCTCTCTGGTCATAAACACATTGATAATATCAAAATGATAAACAAGGTAAAAACTATCACCACAAGAGGATTTATCAGACCTCTAGACCTTGATGAATACCCTATGCGTTATGTAGAGATAAAAAACAATGAAGTGAGTGAAAAGCTTATTTACACCACAGATGCCTAAAGAGTATTTTTAACGTTAGATTTTAAACGAAAAGACAGAACCTTTTTCCTCTTCGCTTTGTATCTCTAGTTTACTTCCATGCAATGTTAAGATACTTTTTACAATAGAAAGTCCTAATCCCATAGAGTTGTCCCACGTATGTGTTCCTGAATGGTAAATCTTTTTTGTTATTTAACTTTCGCACCTAAAATTTTTCTGTGTATGTTCTTCTTGCCATTTTTCATCCTGTAATTCTATGTAATGATTTGACTCATTTTTATGTTCGAATTACTGAATTAGTTTTTGTCTAGTTTTTTGGAGTCATTCCACGGCACTGTGTGAATTCTGTTTCATTGGATTTTGAAGCAAA
>DQVJ01000026.1 GCA_015661795.1 Sulfurovum sp. | reverse complement strand
TCAGGTTTTTTTTCATATTTAAACAAATCGGTATTGATATAGTTATGGATGATTTCATAAGATTCTTCTGGTAATTCAAATCCTAAATCTTCCATAACTTCATCAGCAAAGTATTGTGATACAAAAACAAGTTTTAAGTTAGGGTGTGGGTCTTTCAGTATTTTCTGCCAAAAAGAGATTCTTTTTTCACTTAATACTTTTGCTTTTACTATCTCTTCATCGTTATTATAATTAAAAGACCTTCTATGCCAAGGCTGAACTTCATAGCCATGTACCCATACCAATACTTTGGTATGGTCTATATACTTTCTGAGATGATTCCACATCATCTCATTTAGAAAGTGAACCAAAATATATTTATAAGGGTGAAATGTCAACAGGTCATCAAAAGTTTTACCTGAACCGATAGTGACATGTACCGCTTCAAAGCAATACTGTTCTAGATTCTCTTCTGATGTCATTTTGTAGACATCCGGATGTACTCCATTTTCTATGTAAGCACGTACTCTTGAATGGATAAAGGCATTTTGATAGTAATGGTCGAAAGAAGGATAATTATTTGTTAAGACAAGATAGTCTGTGTGATACTCTCTGTTATACATATGAGCATAAGATGGCATTATGGGATGACTAACTAATTGTCTTTTTCTCCTTACAAAGTCAGCATGTATAAACCCCCCATAAGCAACATAAATACTGTCATCAAAATGTGCAGGATCATCCTCTATTTGAAATGTCTTTGTAATATGAAATGCAGGAACAATCACGACATTATCAAATTTTGATTGAAAAATATCTTCAAATTCCATTGCGCGAATTTGTCTTTTGGGATTGTCTATATAAGTATTGTAGGGATAATGTAAAAAATAAATTACTGCTGTTGGCTGTAGTCTTTTTAAGTATTTAATAATCTCACTAAAATAATATGCAGACTCTTCATTGGTTAATTTTTTTCCAAACGTAAAATACTCATCAAAATTATGGTATTCATATTTCCTTAAGAAAACTGATGATGATTCAAAACCTTTTAGTTTGGGGTATGCAAGTATAGCTCCCATATCTACATAATTGTCCAATACAATAATATCTAGTTTTTCATTTTCAAGTATCTCAAAAAAATCTCTATCTGTAGAAACACCATGTTTTCCAAGTTTATCATATTGATCATCTAACATTTGCTGTGATGATACAAAATTTGGATCAGTAGTGTTACTGGCTTTTATCTTTAAGTTATTTTCTATATATTCTCGGGGTATAATTGGTCTGTCTTTTTTAATGTAATTGTGAACAAATTGATCACTACGATGTCTATATACATGAAAAAGTTTTTTGCCACCAAATCGTTCAAGCAATCTATTGACAACCATATTTGACAAACAGAAACCAATAGAACCCATGGAAATTTTAGATACAGTCTCCTTCTTAAGAACAAGTTCTGATGAAATATATACATCATATTTATTATACCAATTTCTAATCCCCAAAATCACTCTCTCTTCATTTTTTGGGATAGTAAACGATAATGAAAATTTATTGTTTTTATTCGCCGTTAAATATTTAAAAGCTCCATATCGTTCAGAATATGATAGTCCAGATTTCAAACTTAATTCTTTAGACAATTTTGTATCACCAAACTGAATAAGCAATAATACTTTTTTTTCTGTTTCTTTTTTATCCATAAACACAGAACCAACCAAAGTGTAAACTTCCTCTGGTATTACTTTAGTCTGAGTATATATTACTTCATCAGTTACTAGAACTTTATTATTATTTGGATCTAAATAAAGTAAGCTATTTGTCATATTATCCCTCTCCCCCACTATCTATATCAAGTATCAAGTTTATTTCTTTTAAATATGATATATTCACTTGAATGTCCTTAGTGCCCTTCATAATATTTATATTTGGTTTATCAATGCAAATATGATCATGTAATAAAAAGGCTGTAACAAAAACTTCGTTGTTTGTTTTGACTTCATTTATCATGGCGATATTTGGTACTTCTTCATTATAATTTATAGAACGCCATCCTTGAATGATGGGCTCCACCTGTCCATGCAATAAACTTGTTTTACAATTTCTACTTAATGTTTGAGTAGTGCATGACATATATTTTTCTTTCAATCTTGTAACGTAAAAATCATTTTTTTTTGTAAGTTTCAGGCTTTCATTAAAATGAAATATTTGTTGATATGTATGATACTGATTTGAATCTAGCACATCAATAACTATTAAAAAACTATCTGCTCCATAAAAATAATATCTATTATGTTCAACATCAAATTCATCCCAGCATTTAGTCAACCTTACACTATATCCATACTGTTCTTTTTTATAGTATTTTAATGCTGTAGAAAAATATTTTTTTGTATTAATCATATAATCTTGATTATCGATAACTATAACATTATGTGCCCTACTGGACATATAATAATCTCTTTTTTCACTTTTATCATAAGAATATTTCCCAGAATCAACTAAAATATTCATATCGTCTTCATACCATAAAAAGTTAAAGTGGTCAGCATGTTTGTGTATAATATTATTAAATGCCGAAGTAATAAATAACATAGACTTCTTATTCTCATTAAAATATAAATAGCCACTGTGTTTAAAAAAATGTAGTTTGTCAGTTGTATTTTTCTTTTTAGCACAAAAATATCCTGTATCGCCTAGCATCAAACCTTCAGAGTTAGGAAAGACTAAATAATCATTATTAGTTTTTGCTTTTTCCAATATTTTCAATTCACTTTGTAGCTTAATATAGATACTTTTATCTAATATATTTGAGAAAACAAATACCATAAAGCGGTGATACTCATCAGAATTTTCACTCTGCATCCCATCAGCATCAAACTGCGAATGAAATAATTTTGACATATTGGAATGCGCATATTGTCTCATTTCTTTTATATTAAAAAAACCAAAACAATCTAATAACATTATTAAACCATGCATTTGAAATATACCATGATTGCTATTTGCTAAATTTTGTCGAAATAGTTTTTCTATATGCATTTTTGCCAATTTAAAAAGAAGAAATTTTTCTTTATCAGTCATCTTTCTAGGTGAATTTATTTTTATAAGCCTATTTATAAGGTATGAAATTATAGATGCTCTGATTCCTGTTGCCATATCTGACCATATAAAATTATTTTCATTATTCTTTTGGATGGCAAAAGAATACCAATCAAAAATTATGCTAAATACCTTATCAAGCAATTGTGCATTTTGTGTTTTCTCAAAAGTAAATAAAACATTACCTAACATTCTCCAAGCATGAAACTGAAACTTCCAATTACTATCGTTAAAAGGATCCATATCCCAATCAATAGGTATTTGAAGTTCAATTTCATTTAAACCTTTCCTTGGAGAAAAAATAAATGGATTTATATTTGAAGTTCCTAGAGCAATTGCAAAAACTTTATATTCTATACTCTTTTTTTTATTATTAAAATTACAAAAGTCTAACCTAGTTTTAGTATTCTCAAAACTTTTATTAAACTTTTTTAATATCTCTTCTTTCTCATGTACAAGTACGTCATCTATTATTAATTTAGAATTACTTTCTTTCTTTATTTCAACTTCTTCAATTGTAAGTTCTGAAAAACAATACAAACTTTCATTTGTCATCCATGCTGACACCGTACAAAGTACTTCATGTTTATTATGTGCCTTAAACTTTATATGAAAATCACCATCTTGATTTAAGGCATAAATATATTTATATGCTCCAATAGTCTTAGAATAATTAAGACCATAGTTTGGATATTCCTCTTCTCTTATAGCATTTGTTATAAAATCAATCGTGCAGATAGCTTTTGTATCCTTAGAAAGATTATTACTCATCAATTTACCACTAATAATATATGCATGGTCTTTTTTTAATGATAGTTTAAATGTATACAAAGAATCATTCAGTAAAATCATCTGTCTTTTATTACTATATAAATTAACAATACTATTAGTATTCATCATCACTCCACAACGTCTTTTGATATAGGCAAAGTATAATTAAGAATCTTCAACCATTCATCCATAATATACTCTATATCAAACTCTTTAACAAATAACTTATTTTCAACCATATGCTCTGCATATGACTCATCACTCTCTTTAAGGACATATTTAACCGCCTGCGAAACTTTCTCAAAACAATACTTCTTCGGGTATATTTCTTCTGCACCATCCCACTTAATGATCAGTGGGGAACTCCCAGAAGCCATAGCCTCTGCTACTGAGAGGTGTGAGCCTTCAAAATCACTGGTCGAGAGGATGTAGCCTATTTTAGAAAACCATGCACCCATATCTTTGCCAAAACCATCATAATGCACTGCACCCTTTAGGTAAGGCGAGTTTTTTATACGTTTTTCTTGCTCTTCATAATACTTCATTTCATCCGTACGGCTTTGCATCCAAGGGTACTCTTTGGCAAGCTTACCTTTGACAAAGAGCTGATAACGTTCATCTTTTTTTCGTAACCCTTCGAGTATATCTAAAGCCCGATCAAAACGTTTCATCTTAGGGACTATTCCTACTATGCCTAGATTAAACCTGGCCTCTTCAGATTTAGGCTGGTCAAGGTCTGATGCATCTACATAGTTAGGAATGTAGACACACTTCTCTTTATGGTTATCAAGCTTATACTGTGTCATACTCTTGCGAAGCATATGTGGTACAATGAAAGTCATTTTATCCACCGCTTCATAATTTATCTGCACAGGATAATCTGTCTCTATCTCCTGACGGTGGAAACGTACAAACATCTTTTGAAATGGTAGTTTATGCTGAGAGTACCACACTGCATTACCCAATGCCCACTCACAGAATATGACATCTGCACGCATCAAAAGTGCTTTACTTTTTTCTTCATCATGCTTAGTATGACTCTGCCACTTATCTACAAGCACCCTATAGCCATTTTCTGAAAATTTTTGCATCAACCTGTCCACAAATTTTAAATCATGCCCTGCAAAAAGAATAGTTTTACTTTTTTCTCGTGATCGAAGTGGCTCGACCAAGGCATCTATGTACGTCTCTCTCACTTTTGAAAATGAAAACTGTTTACTCGCAGTATATACCAAAGCTGATGCTTGTTCTATCATCTTGGGTTGTGTGATAATTTTCTCAATAGTTGGTATCAGTAAATCAAAGGAATTAACAAAAAGTGGGTATTCTTTTGTCAAAAGTTTCGTTGTTATTTTATTACCTATTACAAGCATAGGCAGCCCTACACTGGAATACTCTAAAAATTTTGTAGAGATTTCATCTGTATTCTCTTCAAGTTCAGGACGTCTCCATGCCCACGCTACATCATAGGTACGCATCGCTTCTATCACTTCTGCACGTGGTCTTGCCTTGTGCCATATGAGTCCGTCAGTGTTCTTCAATGCCTCTTCTACTTCAGTTTTGAATGTTTTGTCGTCTGCAGGATTGTGTATCTTGTCTCCATACACATGCAACTCAACATTTACACCTGACTTTCGTAATGTTTTAAAAGTCGAAAGCATCTCTCGTGTACCCCAAAGTGGTGCAAATTTACCAGCATAGACAATCCTCAATGCACGCTTATCTATGTCAAACTGTTTTTTAGGCTCTGTCTGATCTGGAACCATAGGAGGAAGTAAACATGTTTTACCTTTAACTTCTGGTATCTTTGACTCTATAAATGATTCTATGTAAGTGGTTTGACAAAACACAGTGTAAGATGCCTTCACTACCGCTGTAATCTCTTCTATAATGTCCGCATCCCACTCATCTTTAATATGAAAAACATCGATCATATAAGGCCATAAACGGCCATAAAAAGTTTCTTTTGCAGCCGCTAGTTTGTTTAAGTCAAAACCTCTCAATATAAGACCATCATAACTATGAGAAAGTTGTAATTCTTCCAATACATCTATAGCATCTTCAAGTTTTAGAAGTTTACTTTGTTTACTTGTAGTTGAAGGTGAAATAATTTCAACATTGTGTAGTTTTTTTAAAGACTCAATGAGTGTATCATGTGTCAAATCTGCTTTAAGTAAAAAAGTAACTGAAGTCTTTTTAAATCCTGCCAGCATTTCTACCAAAGAACAAGCCCATATCGCTGAACCATCAACATAATTAAGGTTTAAGTCCCCATAGACAAGCAAAGAAACAGGTCGTGTTGTTTTAGCTTCATGCATTTTAGTATGATATTTCACTTTGTTACATTCAAAAGCTTTATCATAAACTGTATCAAATCGTGGTACCACTTGTGACCAGTCACGATGGGTTAGAACCCACTCTTTCCCAGCTTTTGCGAGATTCTCTCTTAAATTTTTGTCTGTTAATAAAGATTCTAATTTTTCTGCCAAATCTTTTTTATTGTTCTTTTCAAACAAAAGCCCCGTTTTTTTGTCTTCTATAATTTCTTGTAATGCTCCAACATTCGATGCAATGACAGCCTTTTCCTGTGCCATGGCTTCAAATGGTTTTAAGGGAGAGACCATTTCACATACCTGTATGGACTTTCGGGGAAATGGTGTAATGTCTATGAGTGAATAATAATCAGGCACTTCATCATGAGGGATACGCCCTAAAATAAATACTTCTTCCTCAAGTTTTAAGTCATTCACTTTTTTACGAATACCTGCCAATGCATTACCGTCACCTATTAATAAAAAATTAAAACTTATATCTCTTTGTTTTAACATAGACAAAGCATCTATAAGGTCATCAAGCCCTTCATAGCCTACTACAGAACCTACATATCCTATAATCGGTACATGTTGAAGTCCAATCTTATTTTTCAACTCTTGATTAGGCTTAATAGGCTTAAAATGCTCCTTATTTATCGCATTAGGAATAATAGTAATCATACTTTCTTCCACACCTCGTTTTATAAGTTCTTCCTTCAACCCACCTGTAATAGAGACAACTTGATCTGCTTCTTTCGCAACCAATGTTTCTAAGTCACTTTCTAACTTAAAGCGTTCAGTTTCACCCCATCCTGCTAAAGTTGAAGCACGTGTTATCTCCCATAAACCTCTTACCTCATAGACAAAAGGAATACCTAGTCTTCGAGCAGCAATAAGTGCAGGAAGTGCTGTGTAGAAAGCTGACGCCGAATGCACTATGGAAGGTTTTTCTTCTTCAAGCATTTCTACTATTTCATCAGCAGATTTCATGATATAATGATCGAGTGCCTGATCATAATAGTGTGCTGATTTTAAACGCTTATAATACACACCATCAACCACATCATAATCTTCAAAATCACTTATACCTACGTCTAAAGGGTAACCTGAGCGTGTAATTCCTTTTACATCATAATCTGAACTATGTAACATAGAAGTCAATATAGCATGTGAACGGGTTGCATATCCATTTGAATGGTGAGGAAGTGATGCATGAAGAAACATAGCTACTTTATGCATATTCTGTGTAAGTGGGGAAACAATAGTACTAGGAAGCTTAGGTAACTGTGTATAAAGTGAGACATAACCACGTGCATAAACAACATTTCTATAATCTTCAGGCAATACTGTATGATTTCGACGTTCAAAGTCTTCCAATATAGTTTTGGCAGCCTCCAAAAACCCTCCATCAACAACCCTGCGAAACATTTTTACCGCTCTAAAATATGATGCATCTTCTGTGTATGCCCTTATATAGTTACGAGAACGCTCCTCTATTTCAGGGGTGAAAGATGCAAGTACTTCAAATAAATCTGCTTTATAATGAGAAGGTAAATCTATTTCATCTATGTATTTCTCGGCAAACTCCACACCATTTCTCAACCATACCTTTGCTAAAGCATCGATAAATTCTTGTTCAACTTTTGGTTTAGGCTTTTCTTTAGACAATTCATCCAGCAAACAAACTTTTATCGTACCATTGCTGAACCATGGCATCAAAGTTAATTTAACTTTATTACAAAAGTCAGGAACTCTAAACTTCACACTCCAATCTTGTACACCAGATACATCTGTTGGTAAATAAGAATAAAAACCTATCTTATCAGAATATTTTAATCCCAGTCTCTTTGCAGACTCTTTCACAACAGTGACACCTAAAAAATTCAACTGTACCAAGGCAGAAAATTGTTTTTCGCCTTCATGAGTAAGGATTTTACCTTTTAATTCTACTTCGTTATTAGGCACTGCTTGAATCGTTTTTGAAAAATGCTGATCAGTAATATCGTACCAATCCAAATTTTGCATACTCTCAATATCACTATCTACTATCTCTGTAAATTTCCAGTTTTTAGATAAGTAATAAAGGTCATAAGGTAATTTAACAAAATTTTTCCAAGATTTTTTAGAATGCACAAGTAAATAGCCAAGTTGAAATGAAAGTGTCTTTTTCACTTTAGCCACAGCTTGTTTTTCTTTTAAAAGTGCAATTTGTAAATGTCTGCTTTGTTCTCGTATACGCTGAAGTTCATTATGGTTTTTCGCAAATGAAATATCTTTTTTTATTTGAATATTTGTGCCTATTATAATGGCATTTGTATTCTTCCATGTTCTAAAACCAATTTTTAATTTTGACATTTTTTCGACAATAGGTATATCATATGACCAAGCAGATATCCCATCATATATAGGTAGGTAGGCATAAGTACCTACTCCTGAATGTTTAAGATCATACATTTTAAGCTGTTCTGTGTCCATTTCATAGCCACCAAAATCAAACAAAATCAAGGCAGCATCTTTATTTTCAATCTTTTGTGACCGTGTATATCCTGAAATTTTATATCTTACACCTATTTGAACAGAGACTTCAATCCAATAAGGTTCTGTCTCTAAATATCGTTCATATGATTCAGGTGTCAATACATTATCACTAACTACTATACTATCTTTTTTTCGACGTACCTTCTTTATTGTATTTTTCTTCATATTGCCTTTATCCATCTAAATCCAAATAAGCAAAAAATATATACGTTTCAATTATGATATTGAAACTTCCTCTTTTTCTTTTATACATAATTCAAGTTTTTTATATAGTCTTGAGTAAGAAAAATCTTTACTTATAGTCAAATCTGTACCAATCATTATCTCTTCTTTATTTTTCCATGCTTTAAAGCTGACTTTTATTGATTTTATTTTTACCGGTATAAAAATATCGACAGACCACACTTCAAACGCTTTACCCATAGGTAAATAACGATAAATACCAATTTTTGATTGTTTTAGTCCATGATCTTTAAGTATATTTTCATCGATTTGATAATCACCCAAATCAAAAATAATAATCGCCCCATCTTTATTTTCATCTTTTGTCGTACGTACATATCCCGATATTCTTACACGCTCATGAAATTTTACCGGTATATCAATATTATAAGGCTCATTACTCAAAGTTATTTCATTTTCTATATTCATGTTTTCCATTTTTTTCCTTTTGATTTAAATTATATTGCATTCACGAAATCAAGAACCTCAACATCATTACCCAATGTCTCGGCAGAAAACTCTTTATGGTTGACCAACACCACTACCACATCTGCTTCATT
>DQVJ01000093.1 GCA_015661795.1 Sulfurovum sp. | reverse complement strand
TCTTGTTGTGCCGCTATTTTTAGTGTTCTTGCATCTCTTTTTTCCATAATATATTATAGCATATTTTTAGATGTTTAGTTAGTGGGTTAATAAGTTGAGCTTTAGCACAATGGACAACTCTAACTAGACGCTCAACTTGACCGCCGTGTATGGTTACACAATACTAAATTGGCGGATGTAAGGTATTATAGGAGGATAAAAATAGTTGAATTATCTTGATAAGAAGATGAATCCTCCATTATTCCTAACTACGTGGCAGTGTAAATATTTGACATTTTTTTTGTATATTATAATTTAGAAAATATTTGCATTTACAAATGCATACATCAAAAGGAGAAAAATATGGGTTTTGGTAAAATGTTAGGTTTAGCGGCTCTAGGTATAGGCGCTGTTGCGGCAGCACCATTTACTGGTGGTGGATCAATATTGGGTGCAGCTACTTTAGGTGCATCATTGGCAGGTGCGGGAACAATTGCAGCAGCAGCAGGTGCAGGTGCCGTTGGTGCTGCTGCAGGGGTTGCATTGACTAGAAAAGAAGAAGAGGAAGAGAAAAGAAGAAATGAGAAATCCGCAAAGAACAATAAAAACGCTGATAAAGCTACTGATATAGTAAAAGGGTATGAAAAACATACAACTTTAATCATTGCACTAACTGCAATTGGTGTAGCGATGGCAAATGCTGATGGTGAAATTTCAGAAGAAGAGAGAGAGGAACTGAATGAATATGTTGGAGGCGTCGCTAGTGCTAATTATCCAGAGGTTGTTCTCAATACAATCAAAGGCATTATTGCTAATCCTCCAACTTTTAATGAAGCAATGAAATATCTTGAAAAAGTTTCAGCTGTAGAGTATCCTGAAATTAGAAATTTATTAGTTGCGGTTATGGAGTCTGATAATAAAATACATGACAAAGAAAAAGCTTTTCTTTCAGCATATGATTCGCATATAACAATGCTTGCTAGTTAAAAGAATATATAAATTCATATATTGTGCCTATAAAATAAAAAAGGGAAAATACAATGGCTAATAGTTTAAACAGATTTAATAAAAGAAAAAAACTAAAAAATACTATTACGACATATGGGGATACAGATGAAAATTTAGTAGATGAGCTTTTAAGCTCATCTACTAATGAAAAGAAAGTAGAAAATATTTTTAATTCTACAAAAGAATACTATGACATGCATGTTTCAGAAAAAGAAGCAAAAGAGTTTTTGGCTCAGTTTAAAAAAGATTTTAATCAAGCAAGATTTGATCAACTCGTAAATGATTGTAAAAAAGAGGTAATCAATTCTATTGTAACGCCTTTTGGGATTGGGAAAATTATTGCTGCGTATGATAAATCTGGTGGAAATGTTGATACTGTGCATAATGCTAGGAATGGTACTTACGCTACAGATGAAGAAAAAAATGCATATGAAAATAGAGGAGACTATGATAGTGATAAGTATCATAAAGATCCAAAGTTTATTCAAATAAATAGACAGCACTCTGAAAATAGAAAAAAGGGAGAGTCAACAGATTATATGACAGGTGAAAAGCTTGACCCAAATAAAAGTCATGATCTGGATCATGTAAAGTCAGCTAAAGAAACCCATGATGATGCCGGTAGAGTACTTGCTGGAATTGAGGGAAGTGATTTGGCTAATACAGAATCAAATCTTAAACCAACAAGTGCAACTAACAATAGGTCAAAAAAAGCTGATAGTATGGAAGACTTTCTCCAAAGAAAGAATGAAAGGCTTCAAAAAATAGATAATCTTAAAGGTAAAGACACATTATCTGAAACAGAACAAAAAGAATTAAAAAAACTTGAAGAGCTAAACAAGATAGATGATGATAAAGCTATGCAAACAGATAATGAAGCTCGAAAAGAAATAGATAATGAGATTAATAAAACTTATTATACAAGTGCTAAATTTGCTAAAGCAACTTTAAAGTCGGGAGCAAAGGAGGGTGCTAAAATGGGAATGCAACAAGCACTCGGACTTATAATGACTGAATTTTTCACTGCAGTGTTTGATGAAATCATTGACATTTACAAAAACGGTTATACTTCAGGATTTGAAGATGACAGGTTTTTCATGGTCTTAAAAGAAAGACTACAGCGAATTTCATTACGGTTAAAAAACAAATGGAAAGATGTCGCAATTGCATTTAAAGATGGCGCTATCTCTGGATTTATATCAAACTTAGTTACTACTGTAATCAATGCATTGATAAGGACAGGGAAAAGAGTTGTTAGAATTATAAGAGAGGGAATATACTCTTTGTTTAGGGCAGTAAAACTGCTCTTGTTCCCACCAGAAGGAATGAAGCATGAAGATGCCATGCATGAAGCAAAGAAAATTATCGCAAGTGGTATAGTTATTAGTTTGGGCGTTATTGTTGAACAATATATAGATACCATTATCAAAACGACGGTTTTTTTAGAGCCTTTTGCTGATATTTTAAGCACAGTCTTTATCGGAGCGGTTACAGGATTAGCAGTTACGATGGTTGTGTACTATATTGATAAAAAGAAAAATGATAAAGATGCTATTGACGATATGGTATCGCAGACTGATAAAAAACTTGATGCGTTATTTGAATCTTTGCAAGAATTAAGCCTTATTCAAATAAAAGATAATGTACAAACTGTTCCACTACTACAAAAATAAAGACATTAATTCTTTATTCTTGTTTTTTATTGTAAATGCTTTAGCTGTATACTTAATCGTTGGATTATATATATCATCCATAGTAGCATTTTTATCTGCTCCAGCATCGAGCAGTTTTTTGGGGTCATTCCATATCTTTATGAAATATTATAAGGAGTACACACCACAAGATATTTAAGTTCTATTTTTAGATAAAATGATTTTAGTAACTTTATAGAAAGGATTTGTTTTGGTAGGATTAGCGGTTTTTTCTATTATTGTTGTAATTGTATTTATGATGACAAAGAAAGAAAGAAAATCAGAGAAGAAGAGGTTAAAGAAGATATCAAAGAAGAAGTCAGTGATATAGATAATCTAAAAGAATCATTTAACGAATCAATGTCTAAATATCAAAAAATAATTCATAAAGAATTTGAGGAAAAAGCAAAAATTTACAAAGATCAATATGATTCTAAAAAAGATGAACTCAACCACTTAAAAAAGAAGTTAGAAAACTAAAAAAATTTGTAGAAGTAATAAAACTACGAGAAAAAATATATGAAATTAACAACAAATTCAAATATATAAAAGATGGTCCTATTACTTTATTGGATAATTTAGTTGTAGATAAAGTTGAAGTAGGCGAATACGAAGTAAAAATACCTCTAATGGAAAAAGACTACGTAGGGTTTATTACGGCACTAACTAAACATCTAAAAAAACATCAACTTGCATAAGCAATTTTTTCATGCTTAAAATAGTTGGCAACCCTTGTAGGATTATC
>DQVJ01000238.1 GCA_015661795.1 Sulfurovum sp. | reverse complement strand
CCTTTGGTTTGATAGTTTACAGAAGGTATCTCAACATCTACTTTTTGTCCCACTTGTACTCTTGAAATAATGCTCTCAGAAATGGAAACATCAATTTCCAAACTTTCCATATCTACCAACATAATGGTTAACATACCGGGCATCACCATATCCCCTACTTTAATATTACGTTTCACTACAATACCATCTGAAGGTGCTTTCATTTTGATATAATTATATGTACTCGCTAGTTGTTTGGCCCTGATATTTGCTTCTTTGACCATCACTTGCATCGACTTTAACATCGTT
Source organism: Sulfurovum sp. (assembly GCA_015661795.1). Classification (GTDB taxonomy): domain Bacteria; phylum Campylobacterota; class Campylobacteria; order Campylobacterales; family Sulfurovaceae; genus Sulfurovum. The sequence continues at coordinate 2,873 of DQVJ01000238.1, read as the reverse complement.
TCTACATTAGCAGCTTGCGCGTCTACATCTAAAATATCTTCAAAGTCAATCTTATCTTTACCTTTATGCGTCGTTCTAAGTCTTATTTTCTTTTTGTTCAATCTATGAAGTTTGTCACGCCAAAACTCAACCATAACTTTTGTCTGTTCCAAAATAAGATCTGCCTGCATTTTCATCATATCAAATTCTGCAGATTCCATCTCATATAGATCATCATCACGCTTTACCCTGTCACCGATTTTAACAAATACATGTTTGATATAACCCATAAATCTGCTGCCAATCATCTGCTGACCATCTGAGACTACTGTACCGGTTAATTTAATAGGACTATTCCTATGTAAGTCTATTTCACCTGCATACATATAAACAGTTGCTAGCAATATGCACCATATACCTTTTTTCACTTTCATAACCTTTTCATACAATCATACATAAAATAAATCACAATAGACAGAGTCTTACAATATTTTTTATCATAATTTTTTTAAAATTGTACCTAAATAACACTAAATCAATAGTATTTATAGGTCTTAAAATAAAGTAGGACTATAGAGTAAGTTTTAAATATATTATATAAATTTATTAAGCTTAAGTTATATTTAATATAAATTATTATATAATTCCAAAATAAAAACTTAGGGGAAACAACCATGAAAACAGTAATAAAAACATCCGTAGCAGTAGTTGCACTATTAGGCACAAGCGCACAAGCAGACTTTAGTTTTGGAGATATGTTCAAAGATATGAAAGAAGCTGCAACCAGTATGAGTACAGACGCTAAAGATAGTGTTAAAGTAATGACAGATGGTGCAGTTGAAACATCAAAAAGTGCGGAAAGAACTGTAACGAATGTAAGCGAAGATGCTAAAGATTCAACTGTTAAAATATCAGATGACATCAAAACAATGGAAGTGAATACATCATCTGCTGCTACAACAGCAACCACCTCTGTATCCTCTGATGCGAAAGATTCTGTCAAGACTACATCAACTGACATGAAAGACTCTACTGTTTCAGTATCTAAAGATGCAACAACATCTGTAAAAACAGTATCTGACAATGCAAACTCAACAGCAACAACAGTTTCCAATGATTCAACTACTGCTGTAAAAACGACTACAGACAATGCTTCTTCGACTGCAAAAACTGTTTCTAATGATTCAACAGCATCAGTAAAAACTGTATCTGATAATGCAAATGATTCTGTTAGAACTATATCTGAAGAAGACTATGCAGAATACATGAGACTCAAAAACGCTACAAAATAAATCTCATCATACCACTCACTTAAGCTACCATATTTTTTGGTAGCTAACTTTCCAAACCTTTTTTATCATAACTTATTTTTATTATTTTTATCATTTTTGTGTTAAACTATTGCTTATCATCGCCAAAGGATAAACTTGAAAAATATATTGATGCTTATGCTGTTTACTGCCACCATATTAACGCCTACTCTGTTATGTAGCGCAACACTTCAAATGGATAAAAACAACACAAACAAAAACCTTGCAGTTTTTTATTCTCATACCGGGAATATGGAAAAAATCTATAATACGTTTATAGAAGAAAAACTGCAACATATTGGCTTTAATGTATCAAATCCGCATAAAAGGGTCAATGACCAATATGAAAAACAATACGGTTCAACAGTTTTAGATGTACTCAGTTTTATGCCTATTGTGAATGATAGTGCTATTTTACCTCTACTTAATATTGACCCTCGTATTGCTGGATTTGCCCCATTTAATATGCTGATCTATAAAAAACTAGATGAGAATATTACATATATAGGTCACTTGCTTCCAGAAGTCATGTTAGATATCTTAGACATCAAAAACGAAGAAGTACGAAACACTTTTTCTTCAACATTTAAAGCCCTTGATGAAACAACTACCCAAGAGATAGGTGGCAATATTTCTTATTTGCAGTATCATACGCTTCCAAAACAGACGATGATTCACTATGCATATGAATTTCAAGCACCTGAAGATTTAGATGAGTTTATCAGTGAATTCCAAAATACTTTTGAACTTGCATTTATCAATAAAGGCTATCTCATCGCAGGGTTCCATGACTTTATGGATGCTGCAGATGATGCTGAGGACATACTTTCACGTTATGATGCTTTTTGGACATATTCCCTTTGTCATCTCGAGTTTTCATACAATATGTTTGATACACAAGGAGCAAGACCAGAAGCAGGAATCTTTGCTCCTTGCACTATATATATGTATATACCAAAAGGGACTAACAAAATTGTTCTTGGCATGTATCGACTTCAAAATTGGTCTCATACACTTCATATCACAAATAAAAAACGTTTACGTCTTATAAAAAAACTAGATACACAAATACCTACTATACTTGAAAATCTAGGTATGAAAACCATACCCAATGCAAACCCTCTGCTAAAGCCTAACAATGATATACCCTCTAAAGATTCCTCCATGCAGCATATCAAAGTAGGTAACAAAATGCTAAACATTCAAATCCCTGAAGTACCTACTGTACCTGAAGCTAAAAAACCCAGTATCTCCACATTCATATCCAACAGAGGTACCAATTTTTCAAAACATATACCCAAAAACTATCAATCTTCATCTACAAATATCGGTGAAATCCATCAAGGAAAAATTTCTGCTTATCTTCGCACAAATTTCCTAGATGTACCTACAGTAAAAGAAAAACTTAATACTGCAGGATTTCATGTGTTATCTGTATATCCAGTAAATAAACAAGAAGACCTTATATCCATAGTCTTTAGTAATGAAGCATTAGTAGAGATAGCCAGTAAATCCAAGAGAGGATTTATGGCATCTTTACGTATCCTTATAGATAAAAAAGATCAAAAACTAAGTATAACCAAT
>DQVJ01000260.1 GCA_015661795.1 Sulfurovum sp. | reverse complement strand
TCAATATGGCTGAAGACTATGCCAAAGCAGGAAAATCTGACATCATAAAATCATTTCTTCAACATATCATCTATAGAGACATGCAAAAAAATACATGTCAAAACAAAACATGTAGTTGTGGCTAAAAGGATAGTTTATGAAATTTATAGGATTTACAAAATCACATGATGGTAGCTATAAGGAATTTTTACCTTATAGTGAACAACTCACAAGCCAAAAACAACAAAGGTCTATCTTTTTTCATATGTTTAACACCTATATGGAAAAAGAACTACAGTTTTCAAAACAAGAGATAGCTTCTGGTATTAGCCTTGGTATAGAAGGCAGCTTTAAACGTAAAATAGTATCTGAGATTGACCTTTCCTGTATTAAGCCTCACACGCCTTACAAGGGTTCTACTATAAAAATAGACATAGCTGCATCTTTACTTATATATGCTTACTTTACAGGTAAGCGTATCTCTTTTCCTTTAAGGAAAAAACCTTTCTTGGCTGTAGGTAAACTTATAGCTCTCATATACTCTCCCAAAGGACTCTCTTTACTGCTTGACCTTGAAGATATGTTTTTACATCTGGTGTATGAGCGTATCAAAAAAGTCAATAAATATGCTGATGTTTTACTCTATGAAAACTATATTGTGATTAAAGATAAAAGAGGTCATGTTGCAGACTCTTTAGTATTTCCACACTACAGAAAAATAGACAAAGATAAGCTTTATCAAGATGCCGCGTTTGTGCAACAGATGAATACAGTACAAGAAACACTTAAGCGTGGAAAAATACATAATATTTATTTGGTCTATCCTAAACATCCAAACTTCTGTAAGCACATTAATATCAAGTTACCCTACCAAATAAAACTCAATGAAAATGAGTACATGGTAAAAGTAATGCCCTACTCTTTTTCATTTTGTGACAAGGCAATGAGGAAGAAATCTGTAGTTGTATAGTCAAGGCATCTGCATCAACCCTAAAAAAGAATGAAATAGTTATTAGGGTTCATAGAGATGCTTACTCTCTCAAAACTAAATAGTAAAGGAAATAAAATGTCAATAGGAATATTTTATGGAACAAATGGTGGAGCAACAGAAACAATTGCAGAAAAAATAAATGTTGCTCTAGGTCTAAAAGTAGATATGAACGATATCGCTGATGTAGATATGAATAAATTTGATGAATATGATAAAATCATCATAGGTACATCTACATGGGGAGAAGGTGATCTTCAAGATGACTGGGATAAATGTTTTGATGACTTTAAAAATGTTGATTTTTCAGGTAAGACAGTGGCTTTTTTTGGTCTTGGTGATCAAGAAGGCTATGAAGAAAACTTCGTAGATGCTATGGGAACACTCCATGATGCAGCTGTAAAAAATGGAGCTATAGTAGTTGGAAATGGATGGATAGATGATGAATATGAGTACGATGATTCTACAGCAGAACAAGAAGATGGTACATTTGTTGGGCTAGCTATAGACGAAGACAATCAGTTTGATTTAACAGATACACGTATAGCTAAATGGGTAGAAATAATTAAACCTAGCTTTACATAAAACATGAGTGAAATGAATCTATTTCATTTCACTAAAAAACTACTCTAACTCACATTTAACCTACCCAGTCACCTTATCTATTGTAAATATGATAATTAATATTATATTTACTGGCAATCTCATTTACAGTCCCTCACTCTCTAAACCTTCCAGAACCAACTTAGCTTTATACACTTAATATACTAACGGTACGAATCTAAACCCATAAAACATTTCATGCGTTACTTCAAATTCTGACCTTTTTTTAAATCTATAGATAGCATCTTTTATAGGTATTATCAAAATACCTCCAGGTACTAACTGTTTAAAAAGTTCTTCTGGAATTTCCTCTGCACTGGCAGATACAAGAATTCTATCAAACTGTTTATTGGGCATGCCAAGCCTATCACCTGCTTTTTCTATATGACAAGGATTTTTAAAATTACATTTAGCAAGATTCACCTTACCTAAAGATAATAAAGCATCAACTCTTTCAAGCCCAATAACACTACCCTCTTCTCCCACAATATCACAAAGCAATGCAGTAGTCCATCCTGAACCAGAACCGATATCAAGTACATGGTGCCCTTTTTGCACTTCAAGTTGTTCCAACATAAAAGCGACTGTTGAAGGTTGAGATATTGTTTGATTATTACCAATGGATAATGGCACATCTTCATAAACATATTTTTCCAAAGATGCAGGTACAAAATATTTTCTATCTAGCTTTTCAAATGCATCTATAATTTGAGTTGTTTTCAATACTCCTGATACAATCATAGTATTGATAAGTTCTTCTTTTGTTTTCATTTTACTTGAAATTTATCACGAAGTTCTTTCAGTTTATTTTGATATTCATCATCACCATAAACTAAAAAATCCTTATAATGTATATGCTCATACATTATTTTTTTTGCATGTTTTATGGGACAAAAATAAAGTTCTGTTCTACCTGCTATGGCTGCGGCATAATGCATCAAACCATTAAAATAAGAACAATAGATACAGTTTAATTTTTCAATAAAATTCAAATACCCAAGATATTGACGGTCAAATACAATATAATCGCTTCGTTTTACAAATTCAAATTTATAAATACGAAAAATAATATTTTGATACATAAAAAGTATTATATCAAAAAGTACAGCAGGGATAATCATCCCATAAATGATAGGGGAGCTTATAAGATGTAGAGGGGGAATATCTTTTAAGTAAGCTAAAATATGTTTCATATTTTCTTTTTGTTTCTTTACTACTTCTTTCTCAAATCGTACATACCCATTTTGTATTTCATAAC
>DQVJ01000306.1 GCA_015661795.1 Sulfurovum sp. | reverse complement strand
TTTTCAATACCATCCAATATATACAAAATCCATTCTTCCCATGCATTTTCTGTACGTACTTCATTTAATAGTCGGTAATAATCTGCCTTATTCTTAATAATATATGAACTGAGATAAAGTACAGGAAGTTCAAGTAGTCCCTGCAACATAAGGTAGAGAATATTTAAAATCCGTCCTGTTCTACCATTCCCATCATAAAATGGGTGTATAGACTCAAATTGATAATGCACGATAGCCATTTTAACAAGTGGGTCATAGTCATCCATAGCAGGATCATTGATATACTGTTCAAGGTTATCCATAAGATGTTGTATATCTTCATGATTTTGAGGAGGCATATAGACGATCTCTCCTGTTTTGTCATTCTTTAGTGTAGTACCACTTTGAGTACGTATGCCTGCCTCATTTTCTTCAAGAACTTGCTGTATTTCGACAATGTGCCTTTTGAGTAGTAATTTATGTGTGGTAACTAAGTCAAGCCCTTTATATAAAGCTTCACGGTAACGCTGTACTTCTTTAGCAGCATGAGAGACATTACTTGCATTGATACTTGCACGATAGAGTTCATCATGTGTTGTCACAATGTTCTCTATCTCAGAACTGTCTTTTGCTTCCTGTAGGGTAAGGGCATTTATGAGTATAGTTTGGTTTGGTATGGAACGTGCGGCACCCTTTAGTTCAGCTAAGGCTCTATTTGCACTGACTATTTTTTTGAGTACGGTTTTGGTTTCAAGATCTTGAGAAGTAGGGAGTGTAGGAGGAATGTACTCTTGGGTAATATTCATAAAACAAACCTGTATTAATATGGGTAACTTTTGATTTATTTTACCTAAATAATTATAATATAGGTAATTTATTTAGTTTTTTACCTATATTATTTTATTTCATAAGGGTGATATAATTTGAATACACACTTTTTTATGCACTAGTTCGTCACTGCCGTCATCAAAAAATAAATGAATATAGCTATCAGCATCTATTGCATCATGCACCACTTTTAGTACATTATTTCTCTTTAATGATATACCAATCATTATTTTGCGATCTATGAATGGAACCATGTCAGACTTTTGTGTTTCAAGTTTTTGGTTGTAATCTATATGAAAATCTTCATAGTTAGATAACGTCATTGGGTCATCATGTAAGAGCTTTGCAGTAATGGTTTTACGCCAAAGTCTTTCTGATCTTTTGGGCGGCAAACCATCTTTTTTTAGCCACTCAAAAAATGCTTCTAGCTTTTCTTTTGAAATTTCCATATTCTTCCTCTTCTTCTGTATGAATATATTTATATGTGTGCAGTTTTTGCACCGCCTATGAGTTGTTTTGCACATAGAGTGCAAATTTTTCACATCCTGTGCTTCTCCTTCTCCTGCAGCTCAAAAAGTATGAAATCTTCATACCATTTTTTTGTGGTGCGAAGATAGTTTGTTTCTTTATCAATGTCCAACAATCCCTTATCTTTTAATTTTGAAATTGCATTAATGACTGTTCTTCGAGAAAGTCCAAAGAATTTTCCGAGTTTCTCTCTCCTTGCAAAGCACCATCCTGGTGCAATAGAATCTGGATTATGACTTAGGTGATATACAGCATCTGCAATGCAATATTCATTATTAGATAGTTTATGCCTAAGACGTGGGTCATGCTGGATGGTTGTAAAGCCGAGTTTAACTTTGTCTTTATGCATAATTTTCAACTTTGTGATTTTTTAAGTGTTCATCTATCTCTGCTCTGTCATAATAGATGAATTTTCCAAACTTTGAAAAAGGCAGCACCCTTCTCATCCTCATTTTTGCCTGTGTACTTCTTTTAATCCCAAATATTTTTTCAAAACTCTCTGGCGTTAGCCACTCTATGTGTTTATTTTTGTCCATATTTTACCTTTTTTGTTAACTTAAGTCGACTTCGGTGCGCATCGTGTCTAATGGCAGTATATAGATTCTGATAAGTCGCTTCTGCAAAATTAGAAGTAAATATTTTGTCTCTAGTACTCTGAAACAACGTTATATAAGGGTATATGTGAGAATTTATGTTAGTAAAATTAGGTGAAGAAATGTGATTATTTAGATTTAAGGGTGTGGCTTATTGTGAATTTATGTTAGTATTTTTTTCAAAAGGATATAAATGACCAAAATTTTTTTGAATACTCTTCGTGGGGTTATATTTGAGAGTGGATTAACTTTTAAGTCAAAAAAATTGAAAAAAATTGATTTTTCAAAATTTGAAGACATATTAAAAAATAAAAATATTTATCATGATGGAGGTCTTAATGATTTTCATATACAATATTTTGAGTACTATATAACACATAGTCACTTTTTTGACTACTTAAACAGTAAAGAAAATACATCATTGCTCTACAAAAAAATACAGAAATCAGCATATCAAAATAAGGAGAAGTATAAGAGAGAAGTATATAGGATAAGTACGGATATGGAGTCTAATATGAGATTAAGAAATGAGCAACTACATGCGCTATCGCTTGAAGGTAGAGAGAAAGAGAAAAGAAAGTCTCGTAAAGGACGGGAACTTCTTATTGCATATAATCTATCGGTAGTAGTACTCTATAATGATCGTACTATGGGGATACTCAGATTGAAATTAATGAAAGAAAACACCTCATATACAGACTTGGGAAAGTTAAGTACCTTGCTCTCATTCTGCTCATATAATGCCTTTTGTCAAGAACATAATATAGCCCCAAAAGTAGAACTTGACACTTTCTATCATCATCAAAAAGAAGTGAAAGAAACTCTTATTAATCTCTTTAAAAGACTGCAAGATATCGAAAAGATAATTTTATTTAGAGAGCCTGGACCAGGGAGAGTATTTCAAAAACGTGAGTATCAGTATAGTGCAAACTTTTTTTATATGTATACTATGCACACAAAAGATGGAATTGATATCACAAGAACATCACTTATAGATAGTGACTTAAAAGATTATGGTGATTTACTGTTAACAGAATATTTAACCAATACTCACGATAAATATATCGCTGAAGTTGCTTATCTTAACTTTATAGAGCTCTATATGTACCTTGAAACATTCGATAACTTGATAGATGAAGAAATTTATGAGGAGGTTATGGAATTCATTAATGAGTATTATTACGAAACAGTAACAGATCAGCAATGCAGAATGTATATGATGATTAAAAATAAGATTAAAGATGCATATACGAAGAATATTACCAGTTGTCCCCTTGTCAAACAAAAATTTGCAGAAAAAAAACGAAATGAAGAAATAGATATACAAAAAAAATACTATATTCAAAAGTGGATAAATACACTGGAAGACAAACCAAAGCGTATAGAACCAGGATCTGAACTGCTTTATAATATGAGTAGTTGTAGCAATCCTTATGATGAATATATTATCGATCATTTTGCTTCGTCAATACCATGGTTTAATTGGCATTATACAGTTGTGTATGCGCATAAAAGTTTAAAAAATATTCTTGGAGACTCTCTATATAATAAGCATACAACTAACCTATCTATACTGATCAACAAAGTTTTTGGAAAAAATGGGTTTCTTTATGGAAATGAAAAATACTCACGAGGTGTATTTTATGAAGAAATAGTTATACAGTTTGACGAATATGGAGAATGGGAAAAGCGAGAACGGGAAAAGCGTAAAAATAAACAGAAAGAGCAAACGAACGAGGAGGTAACAGAGGTAACAATTGATGATATTCTTAAGGATAGTGTATTTAAAAAAATAAAAAATATAGCAGAAGAAAAAGGCTTTTTAGACACCTAATCAAACAATCTCTTTGATGTAATATGAAAAATATTCTAATGCGATTTTTTTGAAATAAGAGTTAATGGAAAAATATTTTTGAATTCTATCAAATCATATAACTTCAGCATCTAAAATCTGCTCAATAGCTTTTGTAGCTTCCTTTGACCCCTTGAGTGAATTCGCAGTTCTGTAATGATTGTCCACTGTTTGCATATTGTCATGTCCAAGAGAGGCAGATAGCACTGTACCAACCATGCCCACATCACTCAATGCAGTAGCCATTATATGCCGAAAATAGTGGAGAGTCAACTCTTGGATGCCTGAAGCCTCCTTGAGCTTTTTTACCTGTACTTTAGGTAAGGATAACTCCCTACTTGTAACTGGAGATTTAAAAACCAATCCTTCTTTGGATCTAAAATGCAATAGTGCTTCCTGTATGTCATTTGGCAATATAAAAGTTTTTTGTTTTTTAATTTTAGAATTTTCTTCTCGTATGGTGTATTGTGATTTTTTAAAATCTACATCTCTCCATTCAAGCGTTCTGATCTCATTCCACCGTCTACCAAAAAGAGCAAAAAGAAACAGAGCTCTATAAAAAGGATTGTCTTTATAGAGTGTAAAGATACTCTGGTAAAGTATAGATAGTTGCTCTGTTCCATTCAAAACTTCTTTTTTGGTAGTTTTTTTAGGAACATCGATCTTAGGCATTTTTCTTAGAGCTCCATTTCTTAGTCCATACTCAAGTATGGGTTTTAACACTTGAAGAAGAACTTTTCTGATGGTTCTTGGGCTACATCCGTTTTTATTCTGTTTTGCGTATCCAGTTTGCTCCATATTTTTACGGATTTTATCAATGTCACGCTCTTTTACAGCACTTGCTTTTTTGTCTTTTATATGTGGGTATATATAATGTTTTAGCATAGTGAGTTTTTCTTGATTCCACTTTGTGTCCATATCCCATTTATTTTTCATGTATTCTTCTGCAAGAATTTTGAATTTTGTATCTACAGTAAAATCCATATCCCATTCAGCTTTAGCCTTTTTGTATTTAATGGCTTCAATGGTAGCATATGTCTTTCTTGTTTTTTTGTCCCAGTTCTTATCACTAAAGTCTATGACGGTTGCATACTCTTTACCATCTATTTTAAAACGATAATGAAATCTAGAAAAACTCTTATTGGTTTTT
>DQVJ01000170.1 GCA_015661795.1 Sulfurovum sp. | reverse complement strand
GCTATAGAAAGAAGTGCGGCAGTGACACGTTCTCCTGATGAAAGTAACATATCCATCTCTTTTTTTGCTGGCTCTTTTGTAAAATATTCTGCATATCCTATCAGTTTATTGGTCTCACCGCTCATTGCAGAGACAACCACCACGATATCATTACCTTCTTCTCTTGCTTTTGCCACACGGTTGGTCACATTTTCTATGCGTTCCACATCGCCAACACTTGTACCACCGTATTTATGTACAACTAACATTTATATTTTTCCCTTTTATCATTTATAGGTTTTACCCAAACTAACAAAGTCAAACTTGACAATGTCCACTTCCCCTTTTATATTAGTCCCTCATCTATAAAATAATCAATTACCTGACGGTATATTTTACGCTTAAAATAGGTGACTTTTTTAAATAACTGTTCATACTCCACAAACTCATACTCTCTAAACTCTGGTATATCATAGGTATGCAAGTCTATAGTTGCCCCTTCTCTTAAACGTACCAAAAAATATTTTTGCGTCTGTCCATCAAAAGGGTACGTTTTACCATATGAAACTTTAGGAAAATCATATGAAATCCATTCAGGAAATTCTCCTAAAATTTCTATGTTATTACAGCCTATCTCTTCTAACAATTCTCGACTCAAGGCTTCTCTAGGTGTTTCACCTTTGTCTATGCCCCCCTGAGGAAACTGCCAAGCATTTTTAATATCACTTCGATGTGCCACAAAAAATTCACATTTATCCGGATATTTTGAAGAGAGTATAATAGCTGCTACATTCGGTCTATAGCTTTTTTCATTCTCCATGTATACTCATTTATTGTCTAATTAAATACAGAGATTAAACAGAAGTCTCTAATTTTCTGTTATCATTTTATCAAAAAAATGGTTATATCCTTTTGAAAGTATATCAATTTGTTACTCTACATTCATATCCCTTATTGTGATTCAAAATGTCATTATTGTTCTTTCAATACCTATGTAGATAAGTTTGACACGCGAAGTGACTATATGCAAGCACTCTATAAGCAATTGGCTTTTGAATTGAAACGCTTTAATGCAATAGAAAACTCTATAGAGACATTGTTTATAGGGGGAGGGACACCTTCTACTGTTGATCCGCAACTCTATGCACCTCTTTTTACACTACTAAAACCCTATTTACAAAAAGATGCAGAAATCACCACAGAAGCAAATCCAAATTCAGCAACAAAAGAATGGCTTAAAGGAATGAAATCACTTGGTGTGAATCGTGTAAGCTTTGGGGTACAAAGCTTTCAAACAGAAAAACTAAAAGCACTCAACCGAGCACATAATCCTGAACAAGCAAAAGATGCTATAAAGCATGCCAAATCTCTTAGGTTTGAACATATTTCTTTAGATCTGATTTATAATTATCAAGGTGACAGTGAATTACTTCTTCTAAATGATATCCAAACAGCTTTTAGCCTGCCTATTGACCATATCTCTGCCTATGAATTAACCATTGAAAATGGTACGAATTTTTCAAAAACACCTGAGGTACGTCAAGAAAATGAAAATCTTGCTTTTTTTGTAACTTCTGAGATAGAAAAAAGAGGATTCACTGCCTATGAAATATCAAATTTTGGCACCTATCAAAGTAAACATAACAAAGGGTATTGGGAAATAAAAGATTATATTGGTGCAGGCGCAGGTGCAGTAGGTTTTTTGAAAGACCGACGTTTCTACCCTCCTACTGATATAGATATATATATACAAAACCCTCTCTCTTTTAATGAAGAAATACTGACGCAAGAAGAGCTTCTTACGGAAAAAATATTTTTAGGTTTACGTTCTACCATTGGGATACAAAAATCTCTTCTTACTCAAAAAATGCAAAAAAATGCAAATATCCTATGTGATGAAAAAAAATTAAGGTCTGACACGACACACTATTATAATGACAATTTCTTTCTCAGTGATGAAATAGCACTCTACATTTTAGGATAATTCGTTAAAATACATTAATTAAAAATCTTAAGGTTATATATGTTTGGCATCGGATTTACCGAATTGGTTCTTATCTCCATCATTGCAATACTCTTTTTAGGACCAGATAAACTCCCCGAAGCACTGGTTGAAATGGCAAAATTCATTAAAAATGTAAAAAAAACTATTGGAGAAGCAAAAGATTCTTTTGAAGAAGAAATAAAGGTGGCTGATTTGAAAGAAGAAGCGCTAAAATACAAAAAACAACTTGATGATGCTACCGCTGAACTTAAAAGTTTTAAAAATATCTCACTTGATGACCTTGATGATGTCAGTTACGATGATGAAATATCAGAAACATCCCCTATGGAGCAGGTTGAAGCAACCCAAAAAGCCAAAGACCCCTATGTAGATGCTCCCAGAGAAATTACCCATGAAAATCCTGTAGAACCTAAAAATAATACAGTTACTTTCAAGAAAAAAAATAAAGTTCCAAAAAAAGAAGAAACACCAAAAACTGACGTTAGGGATGATATATAATGTTTGATGATTTAAGACCACACCTTGTTGAACTCCGCAAAAGACTAGGACTATCTGTTTTGTCTATCTTTCTTGCATTTATCGTCGCTTTTGTGTTTCATGAAGCCATCCTCGAATGGATTACGGCTCCACTCAATGAAGCCTTGGAACAGGTTGCACACCTTTCAAAAAAGGCTGCTGATGGAATGGTAACAACCCACCAAGTCGGGGGTGCATTTTTTGTTGCCCTAAAAGTATCCTTTTTTGCTGGAATACTAGGTGCCTTACCTTTTATACTCTACCAAGTTTGGCTGTTTATTGCACCAGGTTTATATAATGAAGAAAAGAAAATGGTACTTCCTTTTGTCATAGGCGGTTCAGTTATGTTCTTTGTTGGAGTACTGTTTGCATACTATATCGTTACTCCCTTTGGATTTCAATTTCTCATTACTTTTGGTTCTTTTCTTTATACACCACTCATAAATATTGAAGATTATGTAGGTTTTTTTACTAAAATCATGATGGGGTTTGGTATCTCTTTTGAACTTCCTGTCTTTGCCTACTTCTTAGCTCTTTTAGGCATGGTAACAGACAAAACACTTAAAGATTTTTTTAAATATGCTGTTCTACTCATATTTGTGCTCGCAGCACTCTTGACACCACCTGATGTACTTACACAGCTACTCATGGCAGCACCGCTTATTCTTTTATATGGGTTATCCATTCTCATAGTACGTGCGGTAAACCCTCATATTGAAGATGAGGATGAAATAGATTAATGTCCCTTGATTTGCTCACTACAAGTTATGATTATACACTTCCAAAAGAGTTTATAGCAACTTGTCCTATCCAGCCACGAGACCATGCAAAACTACTAGTTTATGATAGAAAATCAGATAAAATAACGCACACAACATTTCAATATATATTAGATTATATCCCCAGAGACTGTCATGTTTTTTTAAATGATACACGTGTTATAAAGGCACGTATCTTTGGAGAGAAAGAAACTCTAGATACACCTAAAGAAGGTTGTACACAAGGTGGAGGTAAAGTAGAACTCTTATTCAACAAACCTCTAGATGCACACCACTATCTTGTACTTATACGTGGAAAAGTACAAATAGGCGCAAAGCTTATTTTTGATGATAATTTGGTGGCAACAGTGACAGCATTAAATGAAGATGGCTCGCGGGTTGTCTCCTTTACTCATAAAGAAAAAAAGATTCGATTTGAAGAGTTGGTACTGGTTCTTGACCAGATAGGACATATCCCTTTACCTCCCTATATACAAAGAGAAGGCAACAAACAGGATGAAACTGACTATCAAACATTATTTGCAAAAAATGCTGGTGCTGTCGCTGCACCTACAGCATCACTGCATTTTACACCTTCACTCTTTGAAGATCTCAAAGAAAAATATGAAACACATACGATAACACTTCATGTTGGTGCTGGAACCTTTAAACCTGTAGATTCTGAAAATATTTTAGAACATCCTATGCACTCTGAGTACTTTCATATCCCTCAATCATCTACACATATTTTAGATACTAATGTACCAGTCTTAGCCATAGGTACAACCGTAACAAGAACTTTAGAATATTATGTACGTACTCATAAAACACAAGGAGAATGTAACTTATTCCTAAATCCCAGTAACCCTCCCCAAAGAGCTACACATTTACTGACTAACTTTCATCTTCCAAAAAGTACCCTTATTATGCTGGTGTCTGCCTTTATTGGAAGGGAAAAAACGTTACACTTATATAAAGAAGCTATCAAACATAAATATCGATTTTTTTCGTACGGTGATGCAATGCTTATACTTTAGAAAGGGAAAATATGAAAAGTCATTTGAATACTCTTTTATTCACTCTGTTTATGATTTTCTTCTTTACTGCCTGTGCACAAAAAAAACCTTACAATTACCCTAATTATGATATTATCAAACCTAAAAAAATATGTAAACCCAATAGGAAAAATATACAAGAACTCTTAGATTCATATTTAGGAAAACCTTATGTCTGGGCAGAAGAAGGTCCAGATGCATTTGATTGTTCTGGGCTCACCTATAACATATATGGCTCGATGGGTATAGATATCCCTCGTGTTGCCAGAGACCAAGCAAAAATGGGCAAACAAATAGCATTCAAAAATTTACATTATGGTGATCTTATATTTTTTGGAAGTACCAATAAAAGAAGTAAATACATTAATCATGTGGGTATTTATCTCGGAGAAGGCTGGTTTGCACATGCCAGCAGTAAAGACAGGAAAGTGACTATTTCCCACTTTGATAAAGAACCTGTCTATAAAAAACGTATGAAAATGTGTAAACGCTATCTCAGTACCGATGAAAGAGCTAAATATATGAACTGTGACGTCACATTAAAAAAAATGAAAACAACAAGTTCTCGTTATACTTCTCCGTGGAAAGCAGGTATGAAACTACCTAAAAAAGCTGTGCCTAGCTAGTCTCTTGTAATTAAAGCGTTTTTAAACGCTTTCACCTATAATACCAGTATGAAAACAACCACTTACTTATCATTATTTTGTATATTATTCTTTCTTTCAGGATGTAAACCTTCACCTCATCCTAAAAATCCAAACTATGCTATTATAAAACCAAAAGTTAAATATCAAGCCAGTAAAAAAAACTTAGGGAAAATGGTTAAGCAACTACAAGGAAGCCCATATGTTTGGGCGGAAGAGGGACCAAACAACTTTGACTGTTCAGGTTTCACCTATTATCTTTATGGGAGTATGGGGATAGACATCCCTCGTGTTGCACGACACCAAGCAAAAGTAGGTAAACGTATTTCACCAAAAGATTTACAATATGGAGACCTCATATTTTTTGCAACAAATAAACGAAACTCCAAAAAAATTACCCACGTCGGTATGTATCTTGGTGACGGGTGGTTTACACATGCCAGTACAGTTAAACATGAAGTCATCTATTCCAACCTTTTTACGTCTCCTTATTATAAAAAAAGATTACGTGTATGTCGTAGATATCTACCAGAAAGTACAACACAAATAGCATCGACTACTGCACCCACATGGGGTGCAACTAAAACCAAAGAGACTGTACCTATCAAACAAACGAATCAAAGTGCAACCTCAAAACTCAAGAAGGCTATTATTATCAAGGCACCTATAAAAGAAATAGAACAACCCAATACTTCTGGACACTTTTATGTCCAGGTTGGTTCATTTTTAGGAAAACCTAAAAGTGCATTGATCTATCAAATCACCAGACATGGGTTCAATCATAAAATTATCAAGTTCGTCAAAGATGGCAGGCAAATATCAAAACTGCTCATAGGGGGATATCAATCAAGATCTGAAGCCAGATCCATTCTAAAACTTGTAAGAAAAAATATCCAAAAAGATGCATTTATCGCTGAAATACGTTGATTAAAAAATACAAAACTACTGTGAAGTGATTGCTTCTATAGATTTTCTTAACGTATTCATTTCAAATGTATACCTTTCTATATAGTTTGGCAAAAGTGCTTGTTTCTTGTAAAGTAAACATTGATAAATTTCAGTAACCAGGTGATGCATATCATCTGCACATATAGCTCCCGTTAATCCTCTTAAGTCCATACATAATATTTTAATTTGTTCATACCTATGCTCCAAAACCAATTTTTTAAACAGTGCTGCACTATCCCCATACACACTGTTAAATTCATAAATCACTTCCATATATAATGTTTCATTACCATTCGTTTTGGAAATTCCATGCTGTATATCTATGCCTGCATAATTTTCATATTCTTTTTTTACTATCTCATTTATTTCACTCCCAATAGGGGTTTCCAAAAGATACATAGAAAAAGCTGTATACAATTTACCTATATTCAATGGTTTTTCTAAAAATGCATTAATACCACAATTAAACATTTTACGTATTTCACTCTCCAAGACCAAAGCTGTAAACGCAATGACAGGCACACTATCAAATCTTTGGTCCAAACGTATCATTTGCGTCGCTGTATACCCATCCATAATAGGCATATTAATATCCATCAATACTAAATCAAATGATATAGTATTCTTTTTTAATAAGTCTACTGCTTCTTGTCCATTGTTGGCTACGGATATATGCATACCAGACTCATGCAATAAACTTATTAAAACTCTTTGATTAATAAGATTATCTTCAGCAATCAAGACATTTTTACCCTTAAAATCTTTAAAATTTGTATGTGTGATATTTTTACTTGCAACAATTAAACCTTTATGTATCTTTGCCAGTTGCATATCAGTCTTATGCTCCAAGTGATATGCTGTTGAAACTTTAATGTCATACATATCAATAATCATTTCAAGAATACGTTCCTGATTTAAAGGCTTAAACAAATGTATATCTATAATATCATTGACAAAACTGTCTCCTTGCGAATGAATAAGTGCATTTAATGCAATGATTTTTAATTCTTTTGTAGACTTTATTTTTTTAAGATATTCAACCAGTCTTATGGAAAACAAATTTTCATTTAATATGATAATATCATAAGGTTCCAGGCTTGGCATATTTTTTAAAAAATCATCTTTGCCCATCACCCTTACTTCATGTTTAAAATACGCAAATGATTTTTTAATAGCTAATGCAGCATTATAATTAGTATCTACTATAAATACTTTTCTTTCACAAAATACCTTTTGAGGTAAACGATAGACACGTTGATCAAGAGTGCTATCCATAGCAAAAGGTAAAGTTAACGTAAAAATATTACCTTTTCCTAATATACTTTGTACACCCAGTTCTCCGTTCATCATTGATATCAACTCATGTGCAACAAATAAGCCCAACCCTACATAAGTCGCTTCATCTTCATTATAATAAGGTATAAACAGTGTTTCTAGTTGATGCGTATCCATTCCTAGACTTGTATCTGTAAACTTAAACTGAAGCTCGATTTTATTATCAAAAGTATTAAACATTGATATTTCCAATTTTACTTCATTTGAAGAAAAATGTTCCATTATATGATCAAGGATATTATGAAGAACCTGTCCCAAATGCAAAGAATCTCCCAACATATACCTTGGAACATTATGGTCTATATCAAAAATAATTTCAGTATTTCTACCTGAAAAACGTTTACAAATAGAACCTGATAGTTCATTTAATACATTATTAATATTAAACTTTTCATGGGTAATATATATTTTCTTAGACTTTAATCTTAGAAAATCTATCAAATCTGTGGTCACTGTTAAGAGTTTACGCTCAACATTATCCAGTACATCTTCTTTATTTTGGAGAAGCTCCTCGGTCTGTGTAACAATCCCATCTTTTTTATCTAAGGCTTGTTTAGCAATCTTGTGGATATTTTCACTCATATTTGTCAATAAAATATTTTGATTTTTTTCCATTTCAAGTTGTTTTTTGAGCATATCTTGATGTAGTTTTTGTACTTTCATTGTTTGTCTAGATGAAACAAATAATATAGTAATCCCTATCACCGCAAGAGCAAACAGAGCAACCCAGATCCAAAATGTTTCTACAGGATAATCTTCTCCTGCATATACATAACACGTAAGTCCTAAACTGAGAATAGTCACTTTATTTTTTTGTAAAAACATATTATTTACCTTCTTTTTTAAAAATACCCGTTCTTATGACATTCCCGTTTGAAATTTTAACAGAGGATTTTATTTTTATACTTATATACTCACGATACCTACACAAACTTATTTTAAGATACTTCAGACAATCAACTTTTTGATTGTACTATTCATACATGTTAAAGGATAAAATATGAAAAAAAAATTACTTACTTTTTTATTGGTAATGGGCTTTGCTATAAGTGCAATGGCATCTTCCCAAATGACGTATCAAACAAACAAAACCCCAAAGCCCATTGGTAACAAACAAATCAAAAAAATGGATTATTCCCATACCAAACATAAAGCGGTAAAAAGAAATTTTAAAACCAAAAAAGAATTTCAACGGAAGAAAACACGCAAGCTTACACATAAACCAAATAAACTGAACAGAAATATATCTAACAGATACAATCAAGGAAACAATTATGCCAATCAAAACTATGGCAATGATGACCATATCATACGTCAACGTGGACATACCCGTCCAAATAGAGGATGGCTACTCGCATACCGTTATGATAGAGCATCATTTTACGATAGCGAAGGTTTTTACTATGGCTATTTCAACCGTCATGGATATTATTTTGAAGATGTATTTTATCGTTATGATCGATACTATACATTTAGGGATAGACTAAGAGGACGTGGACTTTTTGATTATACATATTATATGCCTGACAATCCCAGCTACTATGGTTTTTGTTCAACTAGACATCACCCAAGAGGATATACGCGAACATATTAAATATATATAATACTGGATATAATCTCTCTATGAAATTAGCCAGTATAGATGTAGGACTTAAACGTATTGGTGTGGCTATTTGTCTGAATACAAATATAGTCATGCCCCAAAATGCTATTCTAAGAAAAAATAGAATCCAAGCTGCACGTGATGTCAATATTTTTTTAAAAGAGTGGGGCATTGAAAAACTTATTGTAGGTCTACCTCTCAATGCGGAAAGTTCTGAAGAGATGGAACGACGCATTAAACATTTTGTCTCGTTACTTGAACTCACTATACCTGTAGCTTATCAAGATGAACAAAGCTCAAGTATAGAGGCAAAAGAATTAACTCAAGGTATTTTTAGACATACAAAAGATGGGAAAATAGACTCTATTGCAGCAAAAATTATTTTGGAAAGATATTTAACAAAATAGTTTATAAATTTTCTTTCAATTTTTGGATACGATTATATGCTTTATCAATATTTTCTTCTTCCACTTCCTTACATTCGATAAGATTCATGATAGTATCAACTAGTTTTTTAGTACTTTTTACTTTTTTGGGATTAAGTTGATTTCCAATAAGCAAAATATCATTTCCTGCATTAATGGCCAGTTTCAATGTATTTTTCAATCCATACTTCTTTGAAATTGCACCCATTTGTAAATCATCCGTTATCACTACACCATGATACCCAAGCTTCCATCGTAACATTTTTGTAATAGTTTTATAAGACAGGCTTGCAGGATATGTCGCATCTAAGTTTTTATTAAATACATGTGCTACCATTACCGTATCTGCTTTATCTTTGAGTAAACGGTATGGCTCAAGTTCTACTTCTTTCCATAAATTTGTCACATCTACAAACCCTTTATGTGTATCCCCTACTGAAGAACCATGTCCTGGAAAATGCTTAATAGAGGTTAATACGCCATAATGATGCATTGCATCTATAAAAATACTTGCATACTTGGCCACTATCTTTGGATCTTTACCATATGAACGTCCCAATCCATGTATAACATGATTTTTCATATTGATATCAAGATCAACTACTGGAGCTAGATTATAATTAATTCCTGCCGATTTCAATTCTTTACTCATTTTGGTATATGTTAATTTAATCTTTTTTTGATTCATTTTTATGAGCTCTGAAGCTTTTGGAAATTTGCCATAAAAATCATATTTATCTTTTAATCTTTGTACTCTTCCACCCTCTTGGTCTACAGCAATGAGTAATTTACCATCCCCACTACAAGACTGTAACTCTTTGGTAAGTTTTGTAACTTGAACTTTTGAAGATATATTTTTAGGCTTATTCTTATTTACTGGGTTGACATCAAAGAGTATGACAGCACCAATATTGTATTTCTTAATATCTTTACATATCTGGCTATTTGAAGAAGCAGATGTTCCATGAAAACCCACCATAAGCATTTGACCTATCTTTTTTTCAAGACTCAATGCCTGTACCGACACAAACATAAATACACATAAAAACAAAACTTTTTTCAACATTCATATATCCTTTTTTATGCTTAATATTATAGTGTAATACTCTTTATTTGCATACGGTTAACCTTGATTATTTATAATACTCCCATAAGAGCATTTGGGTGTCTAAGATATCCCCCTCCCTTTTAAATTATTTTAGATCTCCTTTTAAAAAATATTTTCCTCCTCCAAATTCCCAAATGCTCTTTGATTTCAAACAACAAACAACTACACAATTATTACATCTTAATTTGTGTATAATACAAATAAAAAAGGTT
>DQVJ01000081.1 GCA_015661795.1 Sulfurovum sp. | reverse complement strand
GTGATTTATGTAGTGACAGCAGGAAGGGAATTTACAAAGTTAACCAACGATGGTGGGAAGAGTTTGTACAGCCTTCATGGGAAGAGTTTGAAGAGGCAGGTGATGATGAAGAGTAATCCATGGAACAATATAGAACGCTCAGAGAGCAATATACGTCTTAATGGAATTCTTGCAGACAAAAGTCATCTTCTGGAATTTTATTGGGCAAAAGATTCTTTTGGTAACCTGCTATTTGTTTTAAATGCAGCATCTGAAATTATTGTCAATAGCAAGATCCCCCAATTGAACGGTATTGAAATTAGCATCGGCAAGCATGACAGGAATAACCAACTGGTATTTACACTTGCTTCCGAAGAAGATAAATATATGTTCCATACACTGTGTAAGGATCTTATAGAGTCTACAAAGGATATGAAAGATGAAGAATATGCTATTAAGACTGTTCTAAAACGTCTGGAGAAATGGCAATATTTTTTAAAAAGCCGCAGAAAAATTATTGATAAAAGACAACTGAAAGGTCTGATAGGAGAGCTTCTGTTCCTTGAGCACTATCTGCTGAAAAACTATGATGCTGAAGATGCTCTGACATTCTGGAGAGCACCGTTGCAATCGGTTCAGGATTTTGAGTTCAGTAGTTTTGCAGTTGAAGTAAAAACAAAATCATCAGTAAACAGTATCACTATATCTGCATACGAACAACTCTTCAGTGAACTGGACCATTTGCTGTTATATGTTGCAACACTTAATGACAGCACAGATAAAACACCGGAAGCTTTCAATATTTATGATTTGATTGATAAAATCCGAGATGATATAAAAACAAAAAACAGTATACTAGAGGAGAAATTCAACAATCTTCTGGTGCATTACGGTTTTATTGAGCTGGAAGAGTACCGTGAATACTATTTTCTGTTTATTACAGATGAGTTTTACGAAGTTACCGAGGATTTCCCGAAGATATCCACACTTCCTGATGGTGTTGAGAGTCTGACGTACAGAATAAACCTTGACAAATGTAAAGCATTCCTGGCAGATAAGGAAATACTCATAAAGGCAGGCATTAACAATGAATAGTGTTGAAGAATTTTACAATGATCTGATGCAACAGATATACGTATCTGCTGATATAGGAGAGGACTTTAAAGTCAGTCAGTTTTTTGACAAAACTATGGAGTATCTGCTTGAAGACGGAACTGTAGCTGACTATACTTATCTTCCGTATAAGAAGACAGGTATGCGTGTGGACGGATATGAACTGATAGAAGACAGAGAGATTCTAAACCTGTTTATATGTGACTTTGAAGATGATAAAGAGATGGGAACACTTACAAAATCAGATATAGATTTGGGTATCAAGCGTATAACAAAGTTTTTTACCCAGTCAATAGAGAAAAGGTTCTATGAAAGTCTGGAAGAGACTTCACCAGGTTATGCCATCGCATATTTTCTCTATACCAACAATGAAAGATTTCATACAGTCAATATAATACTTGTCAGCAATAGACAGTTGAGTAAACTTGTAAAAAAACTTCCTTCCGGTCAATTGGAAAACTATAAAGTCACTTATGATATTTGGGATATTAATAGATTCTTTGAGATTGAAACTTCAAAAAATAAAAAAGAAACATTGGTTATCGATCTGGAGAATGAACTTAATGCAGTAATACCATCCCTTCCTGCACATATCTCAGCATCTCCCTATCCTTCTTATTTGTCGGTGGTCAGCGGAGAACTTCTAGCCCAACTTTATGAAGAATATGGCTCCAAACTGCTTGAATCAAATGTGAGAAGTTTCCTTCAGTTTAGAGCAAAAATCAATAAGGGTATTCGCAAAACAATTAATGAAGAGCCTAGTATGTTTTTTGCGTACAACAACGGTATTACAGCTACAGCTGAAGAAGTTGTACTGAATGAAAAAAATGAAATTATCAGTATGAAAAACTTTCAAATAGTTAATGGAGGTCAGACAACAGCATCCTTGTTTAATACTAAAAAAGTAGACAAAGTAGATTTGGCAGATATTTTTGTACAAATGAAACTTACCGTCATTAATGATGAGAAAGTAAATGGTATTGTTCCGAATATTGCAAAATATGCCAATACTCAAAACAAAGTGAGTGATGCAGATTTTTTCTCAAATGACATCTATCATATACGCATGGAAGAGAAATCAAGAAGGATCTGGGCTCCTGCAAAAGAAGGTGAGATGAAAGGAACAAAATGGTTTTATGAAAGAGCCAGAGGGCAGTATCTTGAGGTGCAGTCCAAATTGACTGATGCCAAAAAGCGTGAATTCAAGGTAGCCCATCCCAAAGCCCAAATGTTCTCTAAAACGGATTTGGCAAAATATCTAATGGTGTGGGAAAATAAACCGCATATTGTTAGTAGAGGGGCACAGAAAAACTTTAAAGCATTTGGAGAGATTATTGTACCAATATGGAATAAAAGTGATCAGAAATTCAATGATATGTATTTTAAGCATACTGTAGCAAAGATTATTATTTTTAAAACATGTGACTATATGATATTTAGAGAGCCATGGTACGGTGGGTATAAAGCCAATGTCGTTGCGTATACACTTTCTACTCTCTCCTATATTTTAGAGAAAAAAAAGAAGAGCATTAACTTTACAGAGATCTGGAAAAGGCAAGAGGTTCCGGCATATTTCATAAGAGAGTTAAAACATATCAGTAAGTTTATCAATGACTATATTACAAATACTCCGGAAAATTTTACCAATGTATCAGAATGGTGTAAAAAAGATGTCTGCTGGACAAAACTGAAAGATATTTTGGATCATACCGATCAACTGACATTATCTGATGAGTTTCTGGATCATATGATTACAAAAGAGGAAATGAAGCAGGAAGCCAAGGACGCCGAAGAAGACCAGAATATAGAGAATGCGATGGAATTATTGAAAAAGATGTATAAACTGTCTCCTGATACCTGGAAAGAGATGATACAATGGGGTATTGAAAAGAATCTCTTGGCACAGAACCAAATTCAATTTCTCAATTTAATTCCTAGGGGGAAATATCCCTCAGATAAACAATCTAAGAAAATACTCGAAATTATTTTGTATTTGGAAGATGAGGGAATGAAAAGTGTATGGGAATAAATCATGCTTATAGATTTTGAAAAGATGTCTCATGCTGAAGTAATTGAATGTTACAGTCACACAACTAAAGAATTAAAAAAACGGGAAATTGTTAGAACAAAGAATATTACAGGTGAATTAGGTGAATATATAGCTGTAGATTATTATAATAAAACGCCTAATCTTCCAAATTTACAGTTTGCTCCTCCCAGTACAGAGAATATCGATGCTATTAGTAGAAAAGGTGAGCGTTATTCTATAAAAACTATTACCAACATGGGCTCAACTGGTGTTTTCTATGGACTTCCTCCTTTGGAAGCCGATGAAATTCCTAATCAAAAATTTGAATATGTTGTTATTGTAAAACTTACTGATGATTTTGAACTAGAAAGAATTTTAGAATTAACGTGGGATGAGTTTTTAGAGAATAAAAAATGGCATAGTCGAATGAAAGCTTGGAATTTATCATATTCAAATAAGTTAATAGATTTAGTTAACAATATATTCAAAAGGTAAGTAGTATGACAGAAACAGATACATATAAAATTAGACCAGCTGCAAGAATTTTACGAACCATTGGACAAGATTTAATAAAAGATATTCATGCTGCAATAATTGAACTTGTTAAAAATTCTTATGATGCAGATGCAAATAATTCTAGGATTACGCTTGAATATAATCAATTAAAAAAAATCTTGTCTGTTACAGTTTCTGATGATGGACACGGTATGTCTTTAAAGACAATTACTGACGTATGGTTGGTTCCTGCCACATCAAATAAAAAAGATAAAAAATTTAGTCCAAAAGGAAGAGCTTTTCAAGGTCGAAAAGGTATTGGGCGATATGCTGTTGGGATATTGGGCAGTACAATGGTAATGGAGGCCGTCGACACAAGCTTAAATAAATCAACTATAATTCTTGACTTTGATGAAATAGAAAAATCAGAGTTTCTTGCTGATGTTGATGTATTGATAGAAAATACAAAAGGGAATAATACGGGCGTAAGAATAGAGGCAACTACCGCAAATATTGACGTGGAATATGTTATTTCAGTATGGAATAATAAACAGCTTGAAAAACTTAAACTAGAACTACAAAAACTACAATCCCCAATTGCAAAAAATAAAAATGATGAATTTAATATATATCTTGAATTTATTAATTTTCCAAAATGTACTAAGGATTGTCATAAAAAATTTCTACAAAGGAAGATTGAATATTTTTCAACAAAAGAAATTATTAAACCTCTTCCAATAATTGATTTTTATGATTATAGGGTTTATGGTGTGGTTGATTCAACAGGATATGCAAAACTATTTTATGAAAATCAAAATTTAAACATAAAGCCTATTGAAATAAATCAGAAAATAGAATTAGATGAAGATAGTTCATATTGTGGACATATAGAAATAGATTTACGAGTTTTCGATAGAGATCCAGAAGCCATTACGGATTTACTGAATAGAGGCTTAAAAGAGTATAAAGTTGGTAAGATTGAAGCCAGAAAGATTCTTGATTCAGTATATGGAGTAGGTGTATATCGTGGTGGATTTCGAATTCGTCCGTATGGTGATAAAAATTATGATTGGCTTGATCTCGATAAACGAAGGGTTCAAAATCCATCATACAATATCGGTATGAATCAGATAGTTGGTTTTGTTAGCATTGAAAATGAGGAACAATCTAACTTACAGGAAAAAAGTGCAAGAGATGGTTTGTCAGAAAATGCAAATTATCATGGTTTGATAAAGATTTGTAATGATATTTTAATGAATCAGTTACAAAAAAGAAGATTTGATTTTAGACAACAGACAAATAGGGGAAGAAAAACCGTAAGAATTGAAGATTCTTTAGATAGTTTATTTGATCTATCAACTTTAAAAAATAATGTAAGAGAAAAACTTGCAAAGGAAGGTGTATCTAAAACTGTTTCAACCAGTATTTCCAATATGATTGATATTGAAAAAAAGAGTAAGTCAAAAGATTTAGAAAACATTAAACATACTATCGCTATTTATCAGGGACAGGTTACTTTGGGAAAATTAACTGATGTTCTGTTGCATGAAGGGAGAAAATCATTAAGATATATAAATGAGCAAATACAAAGATTACTGAATACGAAAAAGAAAAGGACAATTTAGGAGTTGATATATATGAAGATAAACTAGCAGAGTTAGTCGAAACAAGAGATAAAAAAATAAATAACCTCAAAGGTGTAATAGGTAACTACATTTCTAATACAAAGGGAGAAGGGTACCATTTTCTACCAGAATTTTTAAGCTTTGAAGAAAGCTTGGTAGATTTTCAAGATATTATCACTGTGAGTAAAGATAATATTAATGGATACTGTGGAGTGGCAACCGTATCGATACATTTTTTTAAAGATATACAGGCAAGATTTTCTGCATTTTATGCAAGACAAGGGTCTCCTGACTTTGATAATAAAAAACTTTCTCAAGGAATTATGGAGAAAATATTAACAAGTTAAATAAGATCTTTTATCTTTTTAGCTATCTGCTCCGCCATTTTAGGAGGAACAGCATTCCCAATTTGCCTAAACTGAGCAGTCCTTGGACCTTCAAAATAAAAATCATCAGGAAATGATTGTAATCGTGCAGCTTCACGCACGGAGAGGGATCTGAGCTGTTTAATATCCGGATGAATATAATAATGACCATCCATAGCCATATGAGCCAATATAGTATGTGAAGCAGGTATATCTGCCTTTACAACATTAAACCTATTGGTAAATGAATGGGTGTTTTTATGAGTAATAAGTTCAGGTCTTCTTCTTGACAACTCTTTATAGCAAAGTCTTTTTTTATCTTTATCCCAGATATCTATAGCTTCTTTGTATATCTTAAGATCTCGTTCATTATGCATTCTTGTTTCATGTTGAGTCAGGATGTCAAATCCCTCTTCTCGTATATTCGCATCAATCAAGTACTGATTTGATTCTGCTCTGTACTTACCTTTCCCTTCAATCATCCTATCAGGTTTTGTTTCAGGTAAATCTTCCAAAACATCTTTTACAAGATAGCTATTTACTATTTTATCAAATTCCGGGTAAGTATAGTTTTCTTGTTTTTTGTTTTTTTTCCATCCGACAATAATGATTCTTTTTCTGTCTTGAAGAACTCCATAATCTGAAGCAATAAGTTCTTTCAGCTCCATATGGTAACCAGCAGCTTTCACGGCATCTTTTATATCCTGAAAATGTTTACCGTTTGAAGCACTGAGTATACCAGGTACATTTTCAAATATAAACATTTTTGGGTTAAAGGTTTCTAAAAATCTGACATAATACTTGTATAGAAAATTGCGAGGATCAGAGACAACAGCCTCTTTCATCCTTGCTCTTCCTACGACAGAATAAGCCTGACAAGGAGGTCCTCCAATAATCAGGTCTACCTGTTTTAATTTTTTCTTTTTCAGGGTGTCTTTTACAGTTTTCGTTATTGTGTCGAAGCTGTCATCCCCAATAAAAGTATTAATAACATCATTTGAGTTTTTTACATTTGCATGTTCCCAAAGTTCATCACGGGTGATATTTTTTAAAAGATAATTGTGATAAATATCCAGTTTATTAGAGTTTCTTAAATTCCAGTAGGCAGTACGGGTACGCAGGGTATCACAAGCATATTTATCTGCTTCAACATGTCCTACAAAGGTGGCTCCGGTTCTAAAAAAACCTTCTGATAAGCCACCTGCACCTGAAAATAAATCTAATACAACCAATTTTTTATCCAATCTTAATATTTTGTTTGAATTATAGCACGATATACCTGTAATAAAAATTTTTAAAATGGAATATGTATAATACTTTTTGCTTCATAAAGTAACATGTAACACAAAGTGTAAAATTTGCACTTTTTACTTACCAAGAACCTATATAAATCCAAAAACAATCAAAAAGAATTCATTAGAATCAATATCCATAATCCAAACCAAAACTTCTCATATAACTGTGCTTGAATTAGCTAACAGCTTGTATTACAATGACATTACAAGCGCTTGAACAATCACATTATAAGGAGAATTTTTGAGCTTAAAAAACAAACTCGATATCTACACAAAATTATCAACAAAAAAACGAAAAAAAGTCATTAAGTGGCTTGTCAATCAAGATGAAGAAATTATCTTAATGGCTTTCGAGAAGCAAAAGGAGTATTTTTTTCAACTTTCAAAACAAGATGAGCCTAACAAGTCTGTGCTTTACATGAGTGCATTATATATGGCCGCTGATCATTTGCATAGTACTTACTATTCTCAAAATAGTAAGCGTAAAGAAATAGATCTCAATAGTCTAAAGGGAGCTACTAGATTACAAGCAAAAAAATTTAAAAGGACTGCTCAATCTATGAAATATGACAAGTTGTTGAACTTGAAAAATAAAATACTGGTTCTAAAAAATGAAGAGAATCTATCTTTCAGACAAATATCTGAGTTCTTGCTCAAATATCACGAACTTGAGGTGTCGCATAGCTATATTGCGACTTTCTATCATAAAACAAAGGAAAACTAATGGAGCATTATTTTGGCATCCCACAAAAAGATGAAAATCAAGAAAGCGAAGGATCAATCAAGTTAGATTACGGATTTAGCATAGAGCTATCGGACACAATGTATGGTGGATCTTACTCAAAGATTGATTTTTTTTACAATGAGATCAAACTTGAATATATGGAGCATATCTTTCTAGTGAAACTAGCAAGTTTT
The DNA here is from genome assembly GCA_015661795.1 of Sulfurovum sp. Lineage (GTDB taxonomy): Bacteria > Campylobacterota > Campylobacteria > Campylobacterales > Sulfurovaceae > Sulfurovum. The sequence continues at coordinate 1,897 of DQVJ01000081.1, read as the reverse complement.
CTTGAATCTTTTAGTACCAATCGTATGCAAAACGACAAAGCATATGAGGTAGCTAAATACTTTACACTGAAGTCTATCATTACAACAGATGATTTACCTATGCTCTCTTGTAGTATTTTGTATAGAGTTACTGGGGACAAAGAAGTCTTAACAGAGAAAATATTTTTAGACCCGGCTGAGGCATATTTCTTAGCGAAACATATTCATCATATCCTTGCTACCAATAAAACCTATACTTTTTATCAGACATAGTCAAATGGCACGTTTTAAGTGTCAACAGAGCCTAAACGGTCACAGATAAGATTAAACTTGAGATTCTCTCAATAGTTATATATCAAAGTCAAAACCTATTGTCAGTTACAATGACAAAGGATACTAGATATATCGATTATAGGGATAATATACTGTATATAACCTATATAGTATGTATATAAAAATGAAAGGATAAAAGTGGCACAAGTAAACTTTAATATCTCAGATAATCTAAAAGAAGAGCTTGACAAGTTAATGAATCAGTCAGGTGCAGCGACAAAGCCCAAATTTATGGAGCAGATGGTTATGGTGTTTAATGCTCACTTAGCCAATAGCATTAACGTGGATATAGACTTGAGCAAGTATGAACATGTAAACTGGAATGACCCCTATTTCATAGACACAAAATTAGTCAGCAACACCTCTTCTTTTTCAATGTCCGAATAATATCTTATCTCAAAGTTATTTGGAGACAGATAATTCAAATAGCTATGCCGTCTTTTTGAATTGTAAAACATCTCGATATATTCAAAGATTTTCCGTTTTGCTTCTTCTCTGGTTTTGAAGACATACTTCCTGACACACTCTTTTTTGAGGGTTTTGAAAAAGCTCTCTACTACGGCATTGTCGTAGCAGTTTCCTCGTCTGCTCATACTGGGAATAACACTGTATCTTTTTAAAGCCCTCTGCCAGTCTGATGATGCGAACTGGGAGCCTTGATCAGAGTGTAGGATAACGTTTGATCGTATAACCCTTCGTGCTACTGCCATATAAAAAGCATCTAATGCAAGCTGTCGTGTCATTCTGTGGCTCATAGACCACCCGATCACTTTCCTGCTGAAGAGATCGAGTATCGCTGCCAGATAGAGCCATCCTTCATGGGTTCTAATATAAGTGATATCTGTTACCCACAGTGCATTGGGTTTACTGGCAATGAAACACTGCTGCAAATGATTTGGATGTGCATAGTGTGGTCTGCCCGATTTGTGTTGGGGACATTTCTTGACCATTCCTATCCCATAGAGCTTATGTTCTCTCATCAGCCTTGCCACTCTTTTTTTATTGACTTGAATGCCCGATTCTATAAGATCCTTATGAATATTCCTGTAACCATAGGTACGGTTACTCTGTTCGTAGGCTTCATTGATCTTCTCCAAAATGACTTTATTCTCTTTGGCTCTGGAAGACTCGGGCTCTTTCAGCCAGGCATAGTATCCGCTTGGATGGACTTTCAGGACTTTGCACATCCTTCTGATGGAATATTCCAAAGCATAGGTACGAATGAACGTGTACTTCAGCTTTGGTGCTTTGCAAAGTACACGGCGGCCTTTTTTAGAATATCCCGCTCTTCTGTTACCCGTTTTAACTCTTTTTTGAGCTTTAGGATTTCTTGCTGCTTACTGTCCTCTTTTGCATGAGTAAGAGGATCTCGGTACTGTTTTACCCATTTACTTAAAGACTGTGGGTGAACTCCCAGACGCTCTGCTGTTTCCCTGATAGGATACCCGTTTTTCAGTATCTGTTTTGCTGCTTCTTCTTTGAATTCGTTTGTATAGCGTGGTGGCATTTCTTTGCTCCTTTACTGTCTGTAATTATAGTCTAATTGGCGAGTAAAAAAGTGTCTAGATTATAGGGGTCATTCCAG
>DQVJ01000237.1 GCA_015661795.1 Sulfurovum sp. | reverse complement strand
CCTGTGCCGCAGCTTTCACCCTCTGCTGCTTTAGCAGGTGCTTTTGTTTCTGGGACTTCTTTTGCAGGAGTTGCTGCTGCTCCACCTGTACTACACGCAGAAACGCCTGGAGGAGTTGTAGGTTGGACACCTGAGTTATCTGCTCCGCCTTCAGCATTTACTTTTTCTATAAATTCCCATAGTTTAGTTGCAGCCTCTTGATAACGCTTCCCTGTCTCAGAGTCTGGTTTATGGTAGGCTACAGGCATACCTGTATCTCCACCTATTCTGATAGCTGGCTCTATTGGTATGCGTGTCATAAGTTCAGTTTCAAACTCTTTTGCAACAGCAGCACTTGTACCCATACCAAATATATCTGACTCTTCATCACATGAAGGACAAATGAATCCTGACATGTTTTCTATGATACCCGCAGTTGGGATGTCAAGCTTTTTAAACATGTTAAGTGAACGTCTACTGTCATCCAGAGATACTTCTTGAGGTGTCGTTACCGTAATACCTGCGGTAATAGGTACTGATTGTGCCAGTGAAAGCTGTGCATCACCAGTTCCTGGAGGCATATCTATAACAAGTACATCTAGCTCAGACCATAAAATATCTCTTAAGAACTGCTCAATGGCTTTCATAATCATAGAACCTCTCCAGATAAGCGCAACACCCTCTTCCATAATTGAACCCATAGACATGATTTCAACACCATAGGCTTTAAGTGGTTCTAGTTTATTTCCTTGAATTTCAGGTTTTGTACCTTCCACACCCATCATTCGTGGAATATTTGGCCCATAGATATCTGCATCAAGAAGACCTACTTTTTTACCTTGCATTGCAAGAGAAATTGCCAAGTTCACTGAAGTAGTAGATTTACCAACACCTCCTTTACCTGAACTTACCATCACAAAGTTTTTGATATGTGGAGCAATATTTTTACCACTTACAGAATTGGACATCTGTTTTGGTGCTTGAGGTGCGGTAATGTTGACATGTATCTCTTCAAAACCTGCTTTTTTAAGTGCTTCAGTTGCTTTAGTCTTAAGTTCTTCATGCAGTTCTTCAGCTGATGATGTTATATCTAACATGATTCCTACAGTTTTCTCTTCAACAACAATATCTTTTACAAATCCAAAAGTTACAATATCTTTCGTAAATCCTGGATAAATTACATTTTTTAATGCTTCTAATACATTTTCTTCAGTCATCATTTAATTCCTATTTTCGTAATTGTTCATAAGGAGTTATACCACCTAAATCTTAAATTAGATTGAAACAGACTTCTATGTCTCAATCATTTAAGATAATTTTTATCTGGTATCAAGAAGATATAAAGCTATCCCTGTGTATAATTCGTTACTATTTGATACATTTAGAGATCATAATTAGGAATCTTTTTGTCTAATACTACATTAATACTTTTAGGTGCTGGGAGCTCATCTCGCTTTGTTGCTGATGTTAAAAAACAGTGGATATATACAGATGATACCCCTTTGTGGCTCTATGTAACAGAACGTTTTGAAAGTATCAGTTCTTTTGATGATATTATCATCGTTTCTACACAAGAAGAAATTACTGCGATGAAACACTTTGCTGAGTATACTTATGTGCAAGGTGGTAACAGTAGACAAGCTTCTCTCACAAATGCACTTACATATGTCACTTCTGAGTATGTACTGGTATCTGATATCGCAAGATGCTGTGTACCTTTAGATATGATACAACGTATCTTAGATGCTCAAGAAAAAGCTTCATGTATTGTGCCCGTGCTACCTGTAACCGATACACTCTACCTTGACAATCAACCCATAGACAGAGAGAAGGTTAAAATAATACAGACACCTCAGCTCTCCCGTACAAAACTTCTTCAAAAAGCATTACTGACTGAAACACTCTTTACTGATGACTCTTCCGCTATTGCCTCTTTGGGCGAGAAAATACATTTTATAGAAGGCTCAACAAAAGCACATAAAATCACCACTCTTGAAGACCTACAAAAAGTAACATGTCTACGTGCTCCATCAAGCAAAACACTCACTGGTTTTGGTATAGATATCCACCCTTTTGAGGATAATAAAGAAATGTTTCTCTGTGGGGTGCCTATAGATGTGGACTATGGTTTTAAAGCCCATAGTGATGGTGATGTTGCTATCCATGCACTTATAGATGCTCTTTTAGGTGCAGCAGGTATGGGTGATATAGGTGAACTCTACCCTGACACAGAACAGGTATATGCAGGAGCTGATTCGAAAGTGCTCTTACGTGACACAGTAAAACGTATTCAATCCTTTGGGTATGTTATCAACAATATTGATATGACTATCATGGCAGAGAGCCCAAAACTTTTACCCTATAAGTCCAAGATGAGGACAACCCTCTCAAACTTATTGGGTATACGAAAAAACCTTGTGAATATTAAAGCAACTACGGCAGAAAAGCTTGGTTTTGTAGGCCGAAAAGAAGGTGTGACTGTCCATGCAGTTGCAAATTTACATTATATGAACTGGAAAAAATTATGAAAATTATTATTGTGGAAAATGAACTTTATTTGGCGCAAAGCATTGCTTCAAAATTAAATGAAAATGGCTTTGAAACAGAAATATATAGCTCAACCAAAGAAGCAATGAAATCTAATGGAGATGTTTATCTTCTCTCTACCAATATGCCTGGACAAACCACTGAACCACTGATAAAACAATGTAAAGACAAAATTATCATCCTTATGGTTAACTATATTAACAATGATACAGTAAGTAGGCCACTTAAACAAGGGGCGAAGGACTATATCGTCAAACCATTTATGATTGAAGAATTGATACGTAAAATAGGACACTACCAAGAATTCCAACAACTTAAAAAACGTACAGTACTCTATGAAGAGTATTTAGAAAATCTCCTCAAAGAAATCAAAACAGATGCACGTATCGATAAGATCCTTACACCTCTTGTCATCGAAACAAACTATCATAGATTGGTTGACAAAATTGTTTTTGAATATGCAAAAGAAAAAAATAAACTTTTAGCTTTCATCCCTCTCTCAGACAAAACATGGAAAGAAAAAATCCTCTCTAGTTCAAGTGAATCTCTACTCTATGTCACGGAAATACAGACACTCAAAAAAGCAGATAAAGAATACCTACTTGAACTTTTAAAAGAGTATGATTTTATACTTTGCAGCACTTCGGGCTTGGAATCAGAATTTGAAACCATTACACTTAATACCGATTCAAAGCTTTATGACCAAAATGAAATTTTAACTATTGATGACTATGTTAAATTTATTGTAAACAGTTTTCAATATAAATTTCCAGATACTGAACTCTCTAAAAAATTAGGTATTTCAAGAAAAAGTTT
>DQVJ01000241.1 GCA_015661795.1 Sulfurovum sp. | reverse complement strand
TTTGTTGTATATTATTTAGTTGGAGGTTTTGATTGTGTAGATATGAAAATATTGAGAAATATCTTTTTGATGAGGAGGGGGACATAATGAAAATATCCGCAGTTGTGGTGACGTTTAATCGAAAGAAACTTCTTTTAGAATGTTTAAACGCCCTTAAAAATCAAACGTATCCATTAGATGGGATTTTTATAGTTGATGGACCCTCAACTGATGGAACTCCAGAGGCTCTACTTGAGCAAGGATATATAAAGGAATTGCCCCCTGCAGAACATGATAAACTCTCCTGGGAAACTAAGAATATTATATACAACTCTTTCAACAATAATCCAATAAAAGTTTACTATGTTAGACTTTATAAAGATATTGGAGGAGCTGGAGGATTTTATGAAGGGGTAAAAAGAGCTTATAAAAAAGGTTATGATTGGATATGGTTGATGGATGATGATTCAGAACCAGTGAAAGATACATTGGAAAAACTAGTTAATAAAATAAAATTAGTATCGGAAAAAACAAATCTATCAATAGGTTTTGTTTGTAGTAAAGTACTCTGGAAAGATGGAAGTGTTCATAAAATGAATGTTCCTCAGATACAACCCTTAATAAACTCTCTTCCTTTTAATATGTTTGATGAGTTAGATCTTTTACTTGTGAGGGCATGTTCATTTGTTTCTGTCTTAATAAACAGAGAAGCTATAAAAAAGGCAGGTCTTCCAATACAGGAATTTTTTATTTGGGGGGATGACATAGAATATACAGGACGTATAACGAATACAGGATATTTGGGATTATATGTAAAAGATAGTATTGTATATCATAAAACTAATAATAATTATAATGTTAATATTTTAACAGATAGTGAAAAAAATTCATGGAAATACTTTTATGGAATTAGAAACAACTTATATATAATACGAAAACAAAGTATTATTAGATTTATTCTTAACTTTCTTGGATCCCTTATAAATACAAATCTTAAAATCATTTTATACCGAAGAACAGGAAGATTAAAGTTTGTTTGGATAAATACAAAAGCTACACTCGCCTCGATCTTTTTTAACCCAAAAATTGAATATGTAAAATAAAAATAGGTGACTTTATGATTAAAATAGTAAAAGAATTTATTAGTAATTATCTTCAAAACTATCGAATAAAAAAGGCGTTAAAAGAATATAAAGTTATCAAAAATGTAGATCTCTTAGATGAGAGTAAAATGCAGTTTAATCAAAAAACACATAGGTCAAAAAAGGAGAAACTGTCAATTGCTTTTATAATACCAGGAATGCCAAGATATAGTGGTGGTCATACTTCTATACTGAGGTTAGGGACACATTTATCGGAGTTTGGTCATGAAGTTTACTATGTTTCATATATTCCACAAAAAATATCAGAAATGAGATTAAATGCAGAACATAACCTTAAAGGATATAAAGGAGAAATTCTTGGACCTGAAGGACTTACAGAATTTGAATATGATGTAGGTGTTGCAACATATTGGGTATCTGCATATTACCTTTGGAATATGGATAATGTGAAATATAAAGCATACTTTATACAAGATTATGAGCCAGACTTTTATCCTGGAGGGGATATTAGAGTGTTTGTAGAGAATACGTATAGAATGGGTTATCACATGATATCCCTTGGGGCATGGAATAAGTTTAGAATAGAAGAGAGGTTTAGGGTTCAAGTGGATGATATAGTTTTTCCATTTGAGCCAAAAGAATATTGGCTTGAAGACAATTGGAAACAAAAATTCACAAAAAAAGATAGAATAAGGATCGTAGTTTATTTAAAAAATACATCGAAAAGAGGCCCTGTATTTTTATTAATGAGTTTAGAAGAATTGTATAAAGTAGCCAAAAAAGAAGGATATGATGTTGAGATATTATCTTTTGGAAATAGCAAAAGAGTAAAGTATCCAATATCCATCCCATATAAAAATCTAGGATATCCATCGAAAGAGGAACTAAGAAAATTGTACCAGAAAAGTGATTTTGGAATTGTATTTTCATATACAAATATATCTCTAGTGCCTTTAGAAATGATGGCTTGTGGATGTCCTGTTATAGAAGTTTACGAAGGAAGTTTTAGTACTTTTTTTAATCCTAATTGTGCAATCTTAGTCAGGAGCTATCCTCAGGATTTTGTCAAAAAAGTTATGTGGTATATAGAACATCCAGAAGAAAGACTTAAGATTGCTGAAAATGCTATAAATAATCTCCAGTGTCGAACTTGGAAAGAAGCCACCCAACAGTTTAATCAGATATTACTTAGAGGGTATAATAATGAAAAGAAGAGCTAAGGGGATAAAAATGATAGGAATTCTTGGTGGTGGATTGTCAGGACTTTCTATAGGTTACTTCCTCAATCAAAAAAACCATAACTTCCTAATCTTAGAGAAAGAATCGGAGTGTGGAGGATTGATGAGATCGGTTAATGTAGAAGGATTCACATTCGATGTTGGCGGATCCCATATAATTTTTTCAAAAGATAAAGAAATTCTAAATTTTATGGTATCCCTACTTAAGGATAACGTAGTAAAAAATAGAAGGAACACCAAAATACTTTATAAGGGCCGTTATGTTAAGTACCCATTTGAGAACGGCTTGGCAGATCTACCAAAGCAGGATAACTTTGAATGTCTCTATTATTTTATCTTAAATCTAATTAAAAAAGAGAAAGGTGAGATAAAACCACCAACCAATCTAAAGGAGTGGTTTTACTACACCTTTGGAAAGGGTATATCGGAGAAGTACCTTATACCTTACAATG
>DQVJ01000141.1 GCA_015661795.1 Sulfurovum sp. | reverse complement strand
TCAGGTGCTCCAGAATTTAGAAGTCCTTCAGGTGTCTTTTCCATTATCCAAAAAAAACGTTATCATATGTCAACTGCTTTTCCAGATGAATCTGGTGTAAATAATATGGATTACATGATGAAATTTACTTACAGAGGTCATGCTTTGCATAAAGGAAGTGTAGATTGGATGTCTCATGGGTGTATTCATATAGATCCCAAAGATGTACCGGTCATCTATAAATGGTCAAATTTTAAAACAAAAGTGGTCATCACCAGACATACATATATGCCTTTTGCAAAAGATGATTTACGTAGGATATATTTAGGACGTTAATTTTTTGGATTGATATATCTTACTTTCTTGCTTCATCTTCCATTCGTTTGGCTATATATGCAGCTGTTGGCGCATCTACTGTGTTGATATGCAGAACTATCCATTCTGGAGATTTACGGATAAAATTGATCACTTTATTTATATCACCAAACTTTCTCCACTGTTTGATAGTGATGCCAATATCCATCAAAAACATATCATGTGCCATTTTATGCATTTCATACGAAGGAAAATTATATTTTTTCATAAGACGCTCTTCGTTGGAAAAGTGTTCTTTTACATGTTTGAGGTATTCGTCTATCTTTGCTTCCAATTGGCTGAGTTTTGATTTGTCCATGCTGTACTGAATAGCAAGTTTATCTACCTCGTTTAAGATTTTTATTTCTTCTTCATGTGTCTCTTGCATCTCTTCTACATCTAGGTATTCAACTTGTTCTGCATAAAGTAGTGCCATAGGTAATCCTTTTTATTCTCTATTGTAAACAAAAATGTGAAAATGTCACTTGATAAATGTCAATAGAACATCGTCTAATCACGCACGTTTATTTTTAACTGATTATGTATGTAAGTAGTTTAGGATGCTAACTCTTTGGCTTTTGTATAGGCCTTTTCGATAGCAGCAATACATGCGGCACGAACATTCCCCTCTTCAAGTGCTCCATATCCAGCAGCAGTAGTTCCCCCTGGACTCATCACACTGTCTTTAAGTAAAGAAGGATGGGTCTCTTGTATGAGTGCAGAAAATCCAGAGAATAATCCTCGCATAGTCACCATAGCATCTTCTCTTTTTAACCCCTGTTTCACTGCACCATCTGCTAAGGCCTCAGCTATAAGTGCCAGATAAGCAGGACCAGACCCTGCTAATGCTGTTGCAATGTCTATCTCTTTTTCAGAAGAGAGCCAAAGGGTTTCTCCTATAGAATTTAAAATCGCGATGGCCTCATCTTTGGCTTTTAGGTCACCTGTAAGTGTTGTCATGGATTGTCCTACACTGGCAGCAAGATTTGGCATACTGCGTATAATATTTTTTGGTTTTAAATGTTTTTTGATGGTTTGTAGGGGTGTTCCAGCTAAAACAGAGATGAGTAAATCTGCCTTACCTTGAAGCAGTTTTCCAACTTCTTCTATGTTTGCAGGTTTGACACATAAAATGATGGTTTTATGTGTCATATCAAAGTCAGAGAGAAGATATTTATCTATTTTTATGCCAAGACTTTTCTCAAAAATGTCAAGACTTTTTTTGTTACGTCCTACAACTTCTATATTGTATTTTTCCTGAAGACCTTTGGCAATACTAAGTGCCATATTTCCATTACCGATAAATGTGATTGTTTGCATCTTGTCCCACTTTATTACTTTTGTTCGCTCATTTACAGTAATTATAACAAGAATTTCTGTTATATCAATGTGATATACATGCGAAACTTAAGAGACTTTTGATATCACTTTATTTCGTCCTGATGTTTTTGCCTGATATAGTGCTTCATCTGCTTTGGCTAAAATTTCTTCAAAAGAAGTAGAACTTATATGGTATTCTGAAACACCAAAACTTGCTGTAACTGGTATATCATTGTTATTTTTCTGTAATGATATATTAGATATCTCTGAACACATATTTTGAGCCAACGCTATGGCATCATCAAGAGAAGTATCATAGAGAGTGATAGTAAATTCATCTCCTCCGATACGCCCATGAACATCTGAAATACCAAGCATTTTAGTAATAATTTCGGCTAAACTCTGAAGAACTTCATCTCCAATGGCATGGCCATATGTATCATTTATTCCTTTAAAATTATCAATATCTAATGCAATAACAGCATAGGTAGAAAGTGTTTGTCTTGCTTGTTGATCAACTTTGTAACTGTTTTGATAAAATGCACGCCTGTTATTTAATCCTGTTAATGTATCGGTATACGCTAAACGTTCAGCTCTTTCTTTTTCACTTTCAAGCTCCATAGTTCTATCTATAACTTGTTGTTCCAAGGTTTCAGTTAAATGAGCCAAACTTTCTTCATGCTCTTTACGTATACGGTTTTCTGTTTCCAATGCTTCTTGTACAAGTTTACGTTCAGTGATATCACGACCAACACCTATTAGACCATTAAATTTACCGTCAGATTCATTATAAGAAGGTACTTTAAAGACTTCATAGTAATGAAGTTCACCATCGCTGTCACGTGCTTGTTCTTCAGATTTACTAATAGTGCGTTTTGCAACAGCTTGTCTGTCACTTTCCATACAGGATTCTGCAAACTCTTCGGGCAAGAGCTGATCTTCAGTTTTACCAATATAGTTGTTTTTGTCAATATTATAGAGATTCAAAATGACAGGATTTCCATAAATCCAGCGAAGATTTTCATCTTTCATAAATACAGGGTCTGGGATAGAATCAAGTAAGTTCTTAAATTGACTAATCCTATATTTTAATGCTTGATTTTCTTTTAGCAACGCTTCATAGTCTAAACTTGTCATATGATACTCCTGTGCTTTTCATAGCTTAGCTGGTAGCCTAGTATATTTTTTCGTAATTAAGTATTTATAATATTAGTATATTATGTATAAAAAATATATCATAGCAAAATATATTTGGTAACTGTGTATTTATAAGAATGTTAGTATATATTTGTTAGAATAGTTACATTTATAGACTAGGAATATATACATATGGAAACATTTTTACAAGAAGCAAAAACTTCCAGTAGAGTACTCTCTACTTTGAGTGGTACGGATAAGAATAGTATACTGAAGGCTATGGCACAAGGCTTACGTGAGAATATGCCAGAAATACTTGAAGCCAATACATTGGATATGGCAGCAGCGGAGGTGAATAACCTTAGCGATGCATTGAAAGACCGTTTGCTTTTAGATGAGGGTAGAGTAGAAGGTATGGCAAAGGCTATAGAAGAGATAGCTGCATTAAAAGAGCCAGTAGGACGAGTGTTGGATGGCTGGTATGCTGATGCCGGGTTTAAGATAGAAAAAGTTTCTGTACCTATTGGAGTGATTGGGGTCATTTATGAATCACGTCCTAATGTCACTGCAGATGTAGGTGCACTTTGTTTTAAGAGTGGAAATGTTGCCATACTCAAAGGGGGCAAGGAGGCAGAATATTCAAATAAAGCCATTGCCTCAGTCTTACAAGGAGTGCTCAAAGCCCATAATTTACCAGAAGCTGCCATTGCACTTTTGCCAGATTCATCACGTGAAGGGGTCGCAAAACTTATCAAACAGGATGCATACGTGGATCTCATAGTCCCACGCGGTGGAGAAGCACTCATTAAATATGTATCTTCAAATGCTACAGTACCTGTGGTCAAACATGATAAAGGACTTTGTCATACCTATATAGATGAAGATGCAGATTTTGATAAAGCACTTGCTATTGTCATCAACGCAAAGTGTCGAAGGACAGGGATTTGTGGATCATTAGAGACTTTACTTATAGATGAAGCCATAGTAGCAGAAATACTGCCAAAAATTAAGGAAGCCTATGATGAACAAGGTACGCGGATACGTGGGTGTGAGAGAACAGTAGAAATTATAGAAGCGGATGTTGCCACTGTAGAAGACTATGCCACCGAGTATTTGGATAATATCTTAACGATTAGAGTAGTGGAAGGAGTGGAAGGTGCTATCACACATATAGAGCAGTATGGTTCTCAACATTCAGAAGCTATTATCACAGAGAATTATACAACAGCAGAACACTTTTTAAATGCTGTAGATGCAGCTTGTGTGTATCTCAATGCTTCTACCCAATTTACAGATGGTGGAGAGTTTGGTTTTGGTGCTGAAGTGGGTATCAGTACAAATAAACTTCATGCAAGAGGACCGATGGGGGTTAGCGAACTTACTACCTATAAATACAAAATATATGGCAATGGAGAGGTTCGATAAAGGTCTAAGCCTCAGTAAAGTTTGATTAGCTAGAATAAGAAAAATTAAATATAGGAACAAAACATGACAGTTACAAATGAAAATTGTGTAGTAGGTATAGAATATGAAGTAAAAGAAGCAGGTACAACAGATGTTGTAGATAGTAACAAAGGTGGACAACCATTAGAGTTTATTATCGGTAAAGGTCAAATTATCCCTGGTTTAGAAAATGCACTTGTAGGTATGACTCAAGGTGAAAGTGGAGACATTATTGTAAAAGCTGCAGATGCATATGGTGATGTAAATCCAGAAGCAATGCAAACACTTCCAAAAGAGCAGTTCGAAGGTGTTGATCTTGTTGAAGGTATGACATTGTATGGTCAAGGTGAAAATGGTCAACAAACTCAGGTGATTGTAAAATCATTTGATGATAAAGAAGTACAAGTTGACTTTAACCACCCACTTGCTGGTAAAGATTTAATGTTCTCGGTAACAGTACTAAGTGCTAGAGAAGCAACTGCAGATGAGGTTTCATCTGGTGTTGTAGGTGGAGAACCTGCATCTGGTGGTTCATGTGGAACAGGGTGTGGTTGTCACTAATCGCACTTGATTTAGTATTATTTTTTTAAAAGAATTGATACGCTTTTTGAAAGCTTATTTCCATAAGTAGGCTTTCAACCTATTTGATATATCAAATACTCACTAAAATGACACATAACATTTTTTTGTAAAAATGTGACAATTTAGCATATTTTTACAACTTCTCACAAATTCCAACTATAATAGCATTATGATAAATTATACTGTAAGCCAACTAGAATCTTTTGTATTATTGATACTATTTTTATTGGTATTTCTGTATAAGCTTAGAAAGGGATGGAAAAGTTTTCAAAACAAAAGCTTACTTAAAAAAAATAGAACACTCAAAAAACTTAAATACCTTTCATGGGATGATTTTGAACTGTTAACAATGGAACTTTTTTCAAAAATGGGATGGAAAGTACAAGGAAATGAAAAAAAAGGTGCAGATGGTGGAGTGGATATATGGATGTATAAAAAATCTTTTAGCAAAAAAGATATTTCTGCTATTGTGCAATGCAAACGGTATGAAGATGCCTTTGTAACCATAAAAGTCATACGCGAAATGTATGGACTCATGCATGAACATCAAGTGGATGAAGCGTATATAGTAACAAC
>DQVJ01000263.1 GCA_015661795.1 Sulfurovum sp. | reverse complement strand
TAGGTTATCTAGGATTCTATCAAAAAGATAAAATAACATCTCATTGCTTGGATGATTGAAAATATGGAAAAGTTTTTTTCCGATCATGTTTTCTTCAATAAAGGTAGAAACATTAATAATTGTGTTCTCTTCACGTTTCCTAAGTTCATGTAGAGATTTATCAATATTTAATTTTATTTCATTTGTAGAATAAAATGATTCATCTTTTATTTTATTTAGAATCATCTCTTTGGAGAATACTTCTGAAAAGAATTTAAAAATATTTTTATCATGATAATCAAAGGGTTCTAAAATATTTTTTCCATTAGTATCTTTCATATAAAAAGCCTGAGGATGATAACCTGTAAAATAAAGATTTGGAAAAGAAATCGAAAGAGCACTTTTTTTAAGGTTTTGTTTGATATTAGCAGAACTATAAATACCAAAAGTTTTTTCATCGATTGGTTGGTGTAAAAAGATATCACACTCTTTTGCCTTGCTAAATATATCTTTGCTATCTTCCTCTTTCCAAAGATGAACAGGCTTAATAGATATAATTTCATAGTTTTCATTTAATCGTGAAATATTTTGAAAGATATGTCTAATAACATGACTCTGACAATTTGCTTGAATAAAGATTTTTTTCCTTTTTCCTCTTCTTGTAAAATTTAATTTATAAGCTAGTTTTTTTGAAAAAAGAGTTATGTTTTCTTTATAGATATTAAGTTTTTTTATATATGAATTAGAGAGTGTTTTTACTTTTTTTTCAATTTTATTGATTTTTTCTTTTGGTAAGGTCGATATGGGTTTTAATTTACATCGTGCTTTAAAATCCTGTAACTTTTTTTCAAAATCATTAATTTTCTCAATTTTTTCATCAAGTAAAATATTTGCTTTCTCATACAGTTCTAAATCAAATGCATTTTTTTCTTTGACCAATTTTTGTAAAGGTTCATCAAATTGTTTAAGTATGCTATCTACTTTTTCTTCTACTGAAGCGGTAATGTTCGTATCTGTGATATTTTTACGGATATAAGCAAGGTCAATCTTTGGGAAAAACTGTTTCAAGTACTCTTCAAAAACAACCATAGACTCATCATATCTATCTACTATTCCAATTAAGGGAGAGTCATTTAAGTTCTTAAGTGCCAATTCAAATTTCTTTTCCATATGCTTTGGATGAGGACCGTCACCTGCTAGAAATATGGTTTGTAGATTTCTGATTGTTGCAGGTACATCATCTTGCATTCTCCATGCAACATACTCTTGAAAATTTAATTCTTTTGCTTTTTTTGCACCTAGAGAGTCTTTAGCAGGTTGTTTCTTTTCAAAACTATATGCAGATTTTATACGTTCTACTGGATGTCTTAGAAAGTAGGCAGTGTGTAGTTGAATATCAGCAAAGTTTTTAGGTTTATGAAAAATGGAATGACTTGAAAAAGCTTGTACATGATCATTCTTTTTGAGGTAGTTTGTTAAAAAGTTTTTATCATTTCTGATCAAATGGTCTTCACGATGATCTACAAAGTCATTTTTGAAATTTGCCAATAATGTATCATCAAAGGAACTTCCTGCATTTTTAAAAATATGTACATGTACTATTATGTTTTTTTTATCACTCATATTAAGTCCCTTAAATTATTTATCATACTAACATTAAATTGATTTATTATTATTTTATGCCCTGTAGAAATTAAATAATTATTTTCTATACCAGCTGTTATACCTGCTTCTATATCACTATTTTTATCTCCGACTAGAATTGATTGTGTCAAGTCTATATTGAAGTCATTTTTGGCATCCAAAATCATCTTTGGTTTTGGTTTACGACATTCACATTCTCCATTAAAGTCAGGATGATGAGGGCAGTGATAAACTTTAGAGATAATTATATCTTTTTTTTCAAACTCTTTTGACATCCATTGCGTTAAGATGTTAAAATCATTTTCACTGTATTTCCCTCTAGCTATCCCTGCTTGATTGGTTATTATAATTATTAAATAACCAAGTTTTTGAAAATTTTGACAAGCTTCAAACACACCATCAATAAACTCAAAGTCTTTTATTTTATAAAGATAGTTTTTTTCCTTATTAATAACGCCATCTCTATCTAAAAAAAGCGCTTTATTCATATATGATGCTTTAACTCATTTTGTGCTTTTGCATAGTCTTCAGGTATACCAATATCTATAAAGTAATTCTTGAAAACTAATCCTGTAGCATTGAGGTTTTTAAACTCATCTTGCATAAATTCTTCAAAAGAAAATATATAAGGTAATTTATATCTATTAAAGACATTACTTTTCATAAGATATATGCCACCATTAATACTACCAACGGTTCGAGCTTCCTTTTCACTAAAAGCCACAATATTGTGGGAAGCATCAATTTCTACACACCCATAACGATCAAAATTATGCATCTCTTTTAATGATAAGAGTAGTTGGCTATGATTTGTATGAAATTCTTTTCTTAAAAGAGACAAGTCTACATCAAAAAAAGTATCTCCATTGATAATAAACACTTCTTCTGAGTTTATATTTTCAATAGCTTTTTTAATAGCCCCACCAGTTCCTAGTGGCTCATCTTCAATACTATAAATAAGTTCTATGCCTTCAAAATTATCTCCAAAGTAGTCTTTAATTGTTTCCCACTTATACCCAACTGACAATACCACTCTTGTAATACTATTTCTCTGGAGATATTTTAAAATATATTCTAAAAATGGTGTATCTTCTATGGGTGCCATTGGCTTAGGAAGATCACTCACTACACTTCGCAGTCTAGTACCTAAGCCACCAGCTAAAACAATAGCTTCCACTAATTAAATCCTTTTCCAAATAGTGCTTCTTCAACAACTGCACAAATAATATGTCCAATCAAGATATGTGCTTCTTGGACTCTTGGGGTTTCAGGTGATGGTATTTTTATACAATAGTCACAAAGTTCACTCATCTTACCACCCGTTTCTCCTGTAAATCCAACGGTAATAATACCTTTTTCTTTACAAGCTTTTAATGCTTCAAGAACATTTGCACTATTACCACTCGTAGAGATACCTATAAACATGTCTCCAGCTACACCATTAGCCTCTATCTGTCTAGAAAAAAGTTTATCATATCCATAGTCATTTCCAATAGCTGTTATAATACTTGTATCGGTTGTAAGTGCCAAAGAAGCTAACCCTGGTCTATCAAAATAAAATTTACTTACAAATTCACCAGCTATGTGCTGAGCATCAGCAGCACTACCACCGTTTCCAGCTATTAATGTTTTGTTCCCACTTTTATAAATTTCTATAGTTCTTGTAGATACTTCTTCTATTAAAGTCATCAGTTCTTTGCTTTCATAAATAGCTTGTTTGATCTCATAAGATTTTTTTACTTGATTACTTATATACTTATGCAT
>DQVJ01000229.1 GCA_015661795.1 Sulfurovum sp. | reverse complement strand
GTCTTACTTTACCACCCTTTTGACTCGTTTGAACCTGTGGTGCAGTTCATCAAGCAAGCTGCTGCAGACCCTGAGACGCTTGCCATCCGTATGACACTCTACCGTGCAGGGCAGAAATCTCCCATCGTTAAAGCGCTCATAGATGCTGTGCGTGATGGTAAACAAGTTATGGTACTCGTAGAACTCAAAGCACGTTTTGATGAAGAAAACAACTTACGTTGGGCAAAAGCTCTTGAAGAGGTAGGGGCTCACGTGGTCTACGGCATACCTGGACTCAAAGTACATGCCAAAGTGGCTCAAGTCATCAAACGCACGGGCAATAAACTCAAATCTTACGTACATCTAGCCACAGGAAACTACAACCCAGGCACTGCTAAAATATATACTGATATCTCGTACTTTACCTCTAAGGCTATTTTTTCTACCGATGCTACGCACTTTTTTCATTTCTTAACAGGCTTTTCTACACATACAAAACTTGACAACCTTTTCATGTCGCCCAAACAGATAAAACCAAAGCTCATCAAACTCATAGAAAAAGAAGCTAAATACGGTAGCGATGGCCACATCATACTTAAAACCAATTCGCTCGTAGACACCGATATGATAAAAGCCCTTTACAAAGCCTCACAAGCTGGCTGTAAAATAGACCTTATCGTACGTGGTATCTGCTGTTTGAAACCAAATGTCAAAGGCATATCGGAGAACATAAAAGTCTCTTCTGTCATAGGGAAGTACTTAGAACACGCACGTATCTACTACTTTAAAAATGACAAAGTCAAGTGCTACATAGCCTCAGCAGACCTCATGCCTAGAAACCTAGTACGTCGCATAGAGCTTATGACACCTATACTCGAAGAAAAGCTTACACAAAAAGTAGAACAAATCCTCATGCTACAACTCGCAGACAATACCTTACGTTGGGAGCTTCAAGAGGATGGTAACTACACCAAAGTCTTGCCACTAGGTAAAGAGGTAAATAACCATTGTGTTTTAGAAGAGTATGTGAGCAAGATAAGCGACAAAACCAAAAAAGAGACACCTGACTATGTAAGTCGTTTGGCAAATAAAATATTGAGGGACACGTAAAATGATATTACCTTTTCAAAAATGGACACCAAAGCTCGGTAAAAATGCATGGGTAGCTGAAGGTGCTTCTGTCATAGGGCGTACCGTCATGGGTGAAGACTCCGCTGTATGGTTTGGCTGTGTGGTACGTGCTGATGTACATCATATCAGCATAGGTGACAGAAGCAATATCCAAGACCTAAGCATGATACATGTCACCCACCATAAACTAGAAGATGAAAGCGACGGAAACCCTACCATCATAGGCAATGATGTTACAGTAGGTCACCGTGTCATGCTACACGGATGCACCATAGAAGACGCCTGCCTCATAGGTATGTCTGCTACCATACTAGATGGTGCAGTCATAGGTAAAGAGTCCATTGTAGGTGCCTCGTCTTTAGTAACAAAAAACAAAAAGTTTCCACCAAGAAGCCTCATCATGGGAAGTCCAGCAAAGGTCATACGCGAACTAACAGATGAAGAAGTGAAAGAACTTTATGCTTCGGCGAAGAGATATGTAAAATTTAAAAATAAATATAATTAATTTTTCTCTTTTTTTAATCTGCGTTCTTTTTTTGAAGAAGTAGAAAAACGCAGTAAATCGTCTGTTGTACACACATACTCTGGCAAAGTTTGTATGGATTTTTTCATCACTTTTGAAGCACATACTGCATCTGAAAAAGCCCTATGGTGCGTAGCAGTTTCTATCTCTAAGAAGTCTATAAGATAGGCTAATCCATAACGTTCACTCTCAAAAGTACGTTTAGCTAATTCTATAGTACAAAGTTTTGGATTTCCTATATTTCCTAAACCAAAACGCTCAAAAGAAGCATTGAGAAAGGGGTAATCAAAGTTTACATTATGTGCTACAAATATGGCATCTTGCATAAAGTGTCTTAAACCTATAAGTGCCTCTTTTCGCGTGGGTACGTCTATGAGGTCTTCGGGTTCGATACCTGTAATTTTAGTAATATACTCTGGCAAAAATGCACACTCAACAAAGGTTTCATAATGATCTATGATCTCTCCATCTTGTATCATCACTGCTCCTATCTCTATGACTTGAGAGCTACCTGGTTTTGAACCATTTGTTTCTATATCAATGACACAATATTTTTGTTTTGTATATGAAGTAAAATAGGTATCGAGTCTATACCCTACTTCGTGTTCTGAGATAGGATATCCAGAAGCTTTAAGCAATATAAAGATTGTATCGCTATCTTCTAATAGTGTAGTATGCTTAGTAGCAATATGATGGTACTGTTCATGAGTCAACACCCCGTTATGCTTACGAAATGCTGTGGTTAACTATTCAAATACTTTTTGCATTGTTTATAAAGTGTTTCACTTTCATTGGATCTTTTAAACCTTTTTTTAACTCTACTCCTGAGCTAATATCTACACCATAAAATCCGTAAGCTTTTACTTTTTCTACATTTTCTAAATTCAACCCTCCAGCCAATATGATTTTGGAACAGTCTACACCTTTAAACCATTCAAGGTTTAATCTTTTTCCTGTGCCACCATAAGCTTCAGAGTAAGCATCTACTAGACGATACTTATCTGAAAACTTATTTATGTCATCTGCATATTGAGCACGTACTACAGGTAGCGTTTGTAGCTCTATAGTATCTAAAAATGTTGCATCTACATCAAAGTGTATCTGGGCTAGCGAAATGTTACAGTACCTGCAAAGACTATTTATACTTTCACTATCTTCATTTACAAACAATCCTACTCGTTCTACAAATGGTGGTAATTTATCTATGATACGCTTTGCAACTTCTGAAGAGATGTATCGTGGTGACTTAGGGTAAAACACAAAGCCTAAGGCATCTGCTCCACACTCTATGGCATGTAGGGCATCTTCTAGGTTTGTTATACCACAAATTTTTACACGCATTACTTTAATGCCTCAATAGCTACATCGATACCTTTTGGATGCTTATATACAAATGAACCAGCAACTACCACATTCACGCCTACTTCTTCTAATAGTTTTACATTTTTATCTGTCACTCCACCATCTACTTCTATGAGACACTTGGGGTTTTTTTTATTTATAAGTGACCTAAGACGTTTAGCTCGTTCCACAACATTTGATATAAACTTCTGTCCCCCAAAACCAGGATTCACCGACATAAGAAGTACCATATCAACATCTTCTAGTAGAAACTCTATAGCTTCGGGTGGAGTATGAGGGTTAAGTACAAGTG
The DNA here is from genome assembly GCA_015661795.1 of Sulfurovum sp. GTDB lineage: Bacteria > Campylobacterota > Campylobacteria > Campylobacterales > Sulfurovaceae > Sulfurovum. The sequence continues at coordinate 128 of DQVJ01000229.1, read as the reverse complement.
CTGGACGAATATCCAATGAACGTATATGCTGGATAAGTCTATGAGGATGCTTTTCTTCTTCTATATGAAAGGAGATAAACTCAGGCTTCAAAGGTGCAAATAAGTCAACAAAAAAGGTATTATTCTCT
>DQVJ01000215.1 GCA_015661795.1 Sulfurovum sp. | reverse complement strand
TTTGTTTTGTGGAGTGGATTCAAGCGTATAGAAATCCCCATTGAACATGCAAATAGGTCTGAAGGAAAAAGTTCCTATACCTTTAGCAAATTAATTGCTCTGGCATTTGACAGCATAGTATCACATTCCAACAAACCTTTAAAAATATCTGTTCAAATTGGTTTCACACTATCTTTCTTTTCTTTATTGTACTCTATATGGTTGGTCATTGGCTATATTTTTTGGTCTACCCCTATCATAGGATGGACAAGTTTAATTGTCTCTTTATATTTTTTAGCAGGATTAATTATGGGAAGTATTGGCATGGTAGGACTATATATCGGGAAAATTTTTGATGAAGTAAAAAATAGACCTTTATATATTGTACAGGAGACAACGTTTTCAAGGGATTCAGATGATATATAAAACACTAAAATTAGGTTTTATTGGAGGAAGTATAAATTCCGCCATTGGATCAACACATAAAATTGCTTCACAGATGGATAATAAATTCACTGTGGTTTGTGGATGTTTCAGTACTCACGAAGACAGCAATAGAGAAACTGCTGAGAAGTGGAATATAGAAAAAATTTACTCTAACCATATAAAATTATTAGAAAATGAAAAAAATAACTTAGATGCTATTGTTATTTTAACCCCTACCGATATTCACTCAAATATTATAATGGATGTATTAGAGTATGATATCCCCATTATATGCGAAAAGACACTTACTAATTCTCTGAATGATGCATTGAAAATCAAAAAACTACTTATGAAAAACCATGGTTTTCTTGTTACTACATACAACTATACGGGTTATCCAATGATCAGAGAATTAGAGCACATGATCAAGCAAGATGTTTTAGGTAAAATTATCCAAATACATATTGAGATGCCACAAGAAAGTTTTATGAGGTTAGATAAAAATGCCAATATATCTAAACCTCAAAACTGGAGATTAAAAGACAACGAAATATCTACTTTGTCCTTAGATTTAGGTACGCATCTCTCCAATATGATTACTTTTCTAATAAAAGAACACCCATTAGAAGTCATTGCAATACAAAATAGCTTTGGACACCATAAAGTAGTTGATAATTTAATGTGCATGATAAAATATAGCAATAATATTGACTGCCAAATGTGGTACAGTAAGTCTGCATTAGGTCATAAAAATGGATTAAAAGTTGAAGTGTATGGTACTAAAGGCTCAGCTTCCTGGTATCAAATGAATCCGGAATTTCTAGAATTTAATGACAATATAGGCAGAAACATTATGATAGATAGATCCTCAAAAGATATTGCTATCGCAGATCAAAATAGATACAATAGATTTAAATCCGGACATCCGGCAGGTTTCATCGAGGCATTTGCAAATCATTATGATGATATTTACGAGGGATTAATAGCATTTAAACAAAATAAATCCGACTACTTAAATAACTATATTTTTGGGATTGATGATTCCATTTCAGAGTTAAGCCTTATGACTGCTATTGAAAGATCTATTGTCACTAAACAGTGGGAGAAAATAAATGTTGAAGATTAACCCTAACTATGAGAATGACAAGGCTAAAATATTTTGTGAAGAATTTATACACTCATCAAAACCAAAATATATTTTTGGGAGAAATGAATGGGCTAAAAGTATAGAAAACGAGATTAAAATTGATGGTTTTATAGATGATTTCACAAAAGATACAAAGTATTTAGGTAAACCAATTATTTCAATAGAAGATGTACCTAATAATGCATTAGTAGTAGTAGTAGTAATTGGTAAACCTTTAATCGCTGAAAAACGTGTTAAGCAGTTTCAATTTGATTCAATTGATTATTATTCATTTTTCAAATATTCAAATTTACCCATAAAACAAATTATGTTTTGGGATGGGATGATAGAGGATATAAAAAATAATTTCAGTAAATATCAATGGGTTTATAATTTATTACAAGATAGCACTTCACAAAATCAATTTTATAATATTATCAACTTTAGGCTCTCTTACAATTTAGACTATATGCGAGGCTTTGAAGCAATTGAAGATAAGCAATATTTTGAAGATTTTTTAAATTTAAATACAGAAGGAGAAATCTTTGTTGATGTAGGTGCTTATGATGGCTATACAACTGAAGAATTCATCAGACTATCCCCTCAATTTAAAAAAGTTTTTCTTTTTGAACCTGAAGAAAAGAATATGACCATTGCTAAAAAAAGATTGTCAAAATTTAACAATATTAAATTTCATACATTAGGGTTGTCTGATGCCAAAGAAACTTTACAATTTGATACAAGTGGGTCAAGTTCTAAAATAAGTGAAAAAGGTGACGTTGTAATCCACGTAGATAAATTGGATGACATTGTCAAAGAAGAAGTTACATTCATTAAAATGGACATAGAAGGGGCAGAGAGTCAAGCAATAGAGGGTGCAAAAGTAACCATTGGGAAATATCATCCAAAATTAGCTATCAGTGTGTATCATAAAAAAGATGATTTTTGGAAAATACCTGAACAAATACTAAAAATTAGACATGATTACACTATATATTTGAGGCATTATACTGAAGGTATTTCAGAAACTATAATGTTTTTTATTCCTCGTAAAGAAGAAAAAATATAAATGCAAAAAAAACTATTGATTGCAGGTGGTAGTCATGCAGATATACCTATTATTATGGCAGCAAAAGATTTAGGCTATTGGGTCATAACTACTGGCAACAATCCTAATGATTTAGGACACAAATTTTCTGATGAGTATTATCTAGAAGATTATTCTAATCCTGAAAAGATACTCAAATTAGCAAAAACTTTAGTTACAGATGCTATTTGTGCCTCAAGTAATGATTTTTCTGCTATCTCCTGTGCATACACTGCGCAAAAGCTTCATTTACCTGGTCATGATGATTATGAAACAGCATTGATTATCCATCACAAAGATAAATTTAGAAAATTCTCTTTAGAAAATAATATCTTGGTACCAAAAGCAGTTAGTCTTAGTATCAATGATAATATTCATCTTGTCAATTTAGAATTAAACTACCCGGTTATAGTGAAGCCAGTAGATCTATCTGGCGGTAAGGGGATTACAAAAGTAGAAGCTAAAGAGAATTTAAATAAGGCTATTTATGATGCATTTAAACTTTCTAAAAATAATAAGATTGTTATCGAGGAATTTATAGAAGGTACTAATCATGGATATTCAACATTTATTAAGAATGGAAAAGTTGTTTTTGCCTTTATGGATGATGAACATTACTTTATAAATCCTTATCTTGTTTCAGGTGCATCTACATCACTACAATACACTAAACATATTAGTGACCAACTCAATGAGTCTTTGCACTTAATGGCTTCAAAACTAAATCTTGTCGATGGCTTACTGCATGTCCAGTTTATACTTAAAGATGACACTCCATATATTATAGAAATTTGTAGAAGAACACCTGGTGATCTATATGTAAAACTAGTAGAGTATGCAACTGGATTTAATATGTCAAAAGCCATTGTAAAATCTACAATCGGTAAAACTATCGATGATTACACTATAGATAATATCTCTTACATTGCCAGGCATTGTGTCATGAATGAACAGCAAGGATATATTGACCATGTAATCTATAGTGATCTAGCTCCAAAAATTTTTGATAAAATGATTTTCTATACCTCTGGTGATTTTATAAAAGATCCCTTAGTATATAAAGCTGAAATTGATTTTATTAGGTATGAAGACAAGGAAGATATGTCCAAAAACATCAATAGTATTGCACAAAACATTAAAATTGAGCTATCACAATGACTTTTTTAATAAATCACTTCTACATATTTCTCACCATAGCTTTTGCCGTTTCGAGCCAATTAATTATTAAATGGAAAATGTCTAGCTATGATCTAAGCCAATATACCAGTATAGGT
>DQVJ01000296.1 GCA_015661795.1 Sulfurovum sp. | reverse complement strand
CAATTGGTTGTACGGTAGATTTTAGGGACAGGCTTCTTCATCTGGAAATTATATTGCTGAAGAAGCCTTCAAGAATAGCTTTGTGCAACAAAGCCCTACCTCTTTAAAAAGTGGTTTTAATTCATCAACTACCTCTTCACGAGAAAATTTATACTTTATATCTAAAGCAATTTCACGAGCTTTTTTCAAGCTTAGATTCGGATACTGCCCTAGTGCTTTAGATTTTCTTTGGCCATTAACCGTAAATCGAAGCGACCAATATTTAGTTCCTTTCGGATCAATGATGAGTGATAACCCATTAGAATCTGATAATCGATATTGCTTTTCTTTAGGTAATGCCTTTTTGCACTCCACATCAGTTAATGACATTTTTTCTGCTCACTCATTTTGAATCTTGTGGGTCAAATTGTCCCAATTTTGACCCTTAAAAAGCAAAAATGGAGTCAAATCATGTCAGATGATATCGGATAAACAAACAAATAAAAAAGCCTTTAAGTATTGAACTTAAAGGCTTTTTTATATTTCATCGGATTGCTCCGAATCGAATTTTGGTGGAGATGGCGTCCATTGAACTTGTTTTTTAATATATTGATATTTATATAAAAATTATAAAGAAGAGAAATTTATAACCCATGTTTAACCCAAAATGATTTGGATGGTTTCAAATAAGTTCAAATCCAGTTTTGGGATTTGAATTCAGGATTCATTTTAGCATGACCAAATGGTAGCTCGAAATTATTAAATGTATCTCATGATCTTAGCAAGACCTTGGCTTGAGTTTGGAGGTAATTGTTCAAGCGTAAAACTTTAGTGGTGTGTAAAGCTCACTGAATTCACCTTGTGTTTTTAAAAGTATTGCCAGCAAAAGTAGCCTATTTTGACCTAATAGAGCTAAGAGGATTTTTGCCCTAAAAAAACTTCAAGCGACATTTAAAAATTGAACAGTTGTGTTTGATTTTTGGGGCTAATGGCCTCTCTGATATTTTGAATAATAGCTATAAATAGCATGATTTTTGATTTATAAAATATGATTATTATGATAAAAAATACTGAATAACATTTCAATTAAAATTTTGTAAGTACTGTATCTAGAAGGTTTCAATGAATATAACTCCAACTTTATCTAAAATTTCAAAAGAAGAAATTTATGATTTACTTAGAGCTAGGTATAGAAAGACTTATGATGAAGCTAAGCAAGAAGGGGTGAGTCAGAATATTCTCATTTTTAGGGAATCAATAGATGTCATTCAGCACTATGATTGGTGGCTGTTAAATATCAAGAATGATGAGGTGATGAGTAAAAGAAGATTTGAAAAAATGGACTTTAATAGCAGAAATAATTTCTTAAAAGTTATTAGTTCTTTGCAATATGCATCTGGATTATTGCCTGAATGGTATGGCTTGGAGATACCTGCATTTAGAAAATTTGTACAATATTTGATGGAACTAGAAGTGCAAGGCGGGTGGGAAAATCATACAAATGTTGTCAGGTGGTTTAATCAGTTTTTTCAACAAAATAAATTCTGTTTAAACAATTCTCAGGATTCTAGTTCTATTCCTTATGAGCACTTGGCACAGGTTTATTTTGAAATATCTGAATATTTAAAACCAAAAATAAGAACTGATGAAATGGTTAAAGAAACCTTTGCCTTGTCAGATGAAGAAGAGAATTATTTTCAGTATTTCAAAAACACATTAGATCGAAATGGGCAAGTGTACATCATGTGTTTGAACATTAATCTGTACGCACCTTCCGATGATTGTTCAAACAATTACACGAGCTTATTCAAATTATTAAAAGATAAAATTGATGCTATACACCAGTTGATTGATCAAACTGAGAATTTACAAAGTTACTTATTAAAATTAGAGCCGATGCAAAAAGCTGGTCTAAATTTGCATTGTATATTGATGTTTAATTGTAAACATTCGAATTTCTCGGAAGATGGGATTATTGCTCAGTTACATAAGAAAATCAAAAATGAAGCTGGTCTGTCTGCTGAAAGTTACACCTTAGAAAATTGGAATAAGCATCTCCGTGATTATCACCATAAAAATGCCGTAGGTTTAATAAAAAAGGGTAAGAGTAATGAGCAACCACTTTATTATTGTTGGTACTGGGTTTACAGCTATTTTTTTTCTGTAGATCAAGTCATAAGCCTGAACATAGACGGTTATAATGCTAATGGATATATTTTTAAGGCACTTTCAAATAAGTCTTTAATGCCTCAAGGAGCATTACTGCAAAAGGATATAATAAAACAGATCACATTTGATGAGCTTTTAGCACTTTCTAAGCGTAACAAAAGCTATGATTGCCAGCACCTCCCTCAAATAGCCCAAAATTATCTCGATAAAGTTGCATTGATGGATTTCCCCTGTGTTTTATTTCCTGTCAGTCACAAGGATAAGATTCCATGCAGTAGCTTACTTTATTTGATTGAGCTTTTTTGTGAGACATTGAAAACGGTTCCAGCAAAACTATTCAACATCGTAATAACACCAGCCACTTCTGATAAGAATCGTTCTCCTAAATTTTATAGCGATAGCCTGACGCGTTTAGGGCGTATTTGGTTTGGTCTTTTCAAAAACTTAAAAAATGTGGATTATCCTTTCTTTCAAATAGGAGCCTCTGATTTTGAGTCACAAAATAGAACTGACTTTAGTAGTTTCTTTTTTGATCACAAGCAGGAATTATTGAATCTGAATGATCAGCCAATAAGCCCTGAAACAATTCAAAAGTATGAGGAGTTATTAAGAAGGTTTAAAACAAGTCTGAATGTGAATACTTACAACAAGCAGCTTAAAGAATTAGATAAGTCATTTGAAAAATTGTCAAAATATGCTGATTACCTTTTAGAAAAGGACGTACTTGTTTATCGATTGCATCTGAAATTTGGTCATCTGCATGGTGGTAATTTTAGCAAAAAAGAGCAATCGGCAATTTTGACAGAATTCCTTCGGGTAGGGCGCTCAACTCAACCTTTACGTTGGTTAAGAGGGTATATACTGCGTTGGGATGAAAAAGGATTTGACGTTGGGCAAGACAAAACGTTGTATGCAGACCTAACTTTGATTTTTAATTATGACTCAGAATTACAGTCTATTGATATATATCAAAGTTTGGATTTGTTTTTGAAAAAGTTTATTGATCAGCGTAATGAAAATTATCGAAATTCAGAGGATTTATCTCATACTGGTCCTCTTGCTTTTATAAAAGCAGAGTTTATTTACCTTCTAAAACCCTACGCTATTTGGGATGGAGTGATCGAACTTTCGTCAAAACCCTTAAAAATTGAGACTACAGACAAGGTGACTAGGGGCGCTTTTAAAGACAAGTATTTGCCATATATTTGTTACAAGAGTTTATTTAGCCCAATTCAAGGTTGGGTGCCTAAAGAAAAAAGGCTAACACTAGGGCAAAAACCTAAATCAAAGCATGTACTTGTCAAGAAAAATGACGATGAACAATCATGATTGTTTGCGTGTTTTTTCATTGAAAGCGTTGGATAACTTTAGCTTTGCTGAAAATGATCAATTTCATAAGATTCCCTAGGATAAATAGATTGAAATGTTTCTATATTTCAAGGAATCCTAGGGCATTTTTTTGTCTGAAAAGCTGTAGTAGATATTATATATATGAATTATATAACTAAAGATTAAGAATTAAAAAATACTCAAACACCTGATCTGATGAGCATATTACGGAATTACTCATCATGAACATTCACCAACACACTCTCCATGAACCAAAGCGACTGATTGAAATTGAATCTTTTACTAAAAGAATTATTAATGATGGTTTGAAGAGAAAAGACTTACCTGAACTGGTTAGATTGCTAAATGCCTTTGAACAAATTTATTCCTGTAATCATGTATATGCAGACTATGTTGATGTCTTTCATGTCATAGCCAAAGGTGAACTTCAACGTTACAGGAAAATGGAAAATAGTTACTTTACGTATGACTCCCTTTTAAATGTAGATGAGGGAATGTTGAATGAATACAGCAAACTGTTTCATGAGTATCGGTCAAAAGTTACAAGTGATCTACGTCAATATAGGTTTGGAGTAAGTACTCGGTTTAAAAGGCTTAAGCAGCTCTCAGAAAGATTGTTTTTCCGTTATAGCCGTAATCTCATTGTTAGAGTGGATTTGAAATATCACGTAGATAAACAGCATTTGGTTGATATTGAAATGTTTAATCTACATGTTCAAACGCTTCGTAACCGTATGGCTAATAAGCATAAGTGTTTTAAAAACCTGAAACTGAATGCTTGGTGTTTAGAACAGGCTCCGCTAGGAAGTTATCACGTTCATTTATTTCTGATCTATGATGGTTCTACATCTACATATGACTGTAAGATCGCTAGATGGGTAGGCAGGGTATGGATGGATGAAATAACAGAGGGGCTTGGTTATTATTGGAATTGCCATACGAGTAAACATGCGGATGAGGATATGGAAGACAGTCACACGATACTAGCGAATACAGACAGCATTCAAGAAAAGGAAAGTTATAAATATCTTAATGGGTTAGGGATGATTAAGCGTGAAGACCCAAGAGGATTAGAAAGGCTTAAATCTGTGTATAGCTATTTAGCTCGTATGACTGTTGAAAAGATTGACCAACGGCTTAGAGTGCGTGTGAAAGGTATGAGGGCTTTTGGCTGTTCTTCGTGTTGATTGAGCAAAAGGTTATATATCTCAATACACTAGGATAGAGTTATACATTATTAGCTAAAAAATCCATTTGGGGCTTTTAAAGGAACTGAGTCAGTAATGGCTCAATTCCTATAGGCGAAATTTAGGTACTCTAGTTGAGGCTTACATTTAAATTTCGCATAACTTAATTTTATGTTAAATGAAGAGTGAATGAGAAAGTGATCTAAAAATAAGAAAGTTCAGTTTTTATTCAAAAATATATTAAAGTTCAATCGTATTTATAAGGGGAATAGGATGAGTAAGAAAGATTGGATATTACAGACTAAAGAAATTCGTAGGTCTTTTAATAATGCAACTTGGATACCATTAAGAGCATCACAGAATAGTACTCATGGGGATATTAAGAAAATCGGATACATCGAAGATTACTTCGGGTGCGGTACAGTTGCTTTTCCTAAAAAGCATATGAGTTTAGCTGACAGCTTAAGTTGGAGTGACATAGGAATAGGTTGTGAGACAACTCCATATGCCTATGATGATGGATATTATAAAACGGTTGAAGAGTATCAATACGATGATAAACAACCTATAGGGACTCATTTAGTATTTAGCTATACACATCCTTTAACTCACAAGCGTGAATGGATAATTAACCCTGATTTAATCATGGCACTACAGCTAGTGAAGGAGGGAAATATTTGGGTAAGCCCGTTGGAAAATTTTACTCCTGTAATTAAGGAGGTACTCGATGAAAATAACGATCATGTACTGATAGAAATTAAAAAAGAATTCTTAATAGACTATCTTGCTGCTAGAAATATCAACCTGCGAATTTCATATTATCGACAAAGAGTTGAGAATGTAGAAAGTTTAGAAACGAGCCTTTACAAGGATCTTGAAAATAAAAATGAAAAAATTGAGGGCGGTAGATTTGAACTTTTAATTCGTGATCTTGAAAGTGTTTATGGTGGTACATGGGCATCTATGCGAGTGTGGAGAACAGATATAGATAATGAAGAAGATGCCCCTGTAATGGGGGAAGAAAATGATGGAAATACAGAATATGAACAAGCGGAGGGCTATACAGGAGGATATCCTGGTGTAAGAGTCGAGGGAGAGTTTTTTAAAGATGAATGGATAAAGCATAATGGGAAAAGCACCAGAATAAGAAATGATAAAAATGAAGATTTACCTAGCTTTATTATTGAAACAGATGGAAAAAGAGTAACTTCTGATAAATTAAATAATGAGTCCATTGGACGTTGGCTTTGGTTTAGATCATCTGTAATTAATGAACTACTTACTTATAGAGGTTTTTCTTTAAGTTGGTATACACAGGAAACAGGAGCTATAAATTCTTCTTCAGGTTATAGAACACATTTTGGCTTAAATGTAGCTGATTACATAACAGTATATGCTTATGATATTGCTCGATTAAAACCTTGGGAACAGCATGTTTGGCTAGGCCATAATGTAGTGCCTGATGGAAAAGTATCAGCAGAATTAATGCTATCTCAAGTAGAAGCTAATCCAGCTAACACCCATGCTCCAGAAGTAAAATTATTTGAATTGGCAAAGGTATTAGAACAGCATTTTTATGAAAAATATCAGTTAGAACTTTTTTCACATAAAGTTGATGCAGACACTTTCTTTAAGAATATTTCTCGATTTGCTAGCAAAGATCAGCCATCTCTACTGAGATTGGCAAAAGAGTTGACTCGCTTTTTCTCGGAACGTTTAAATAAAAAAGCTTTAAAACACCTTTCCAATCATAAATTAAAAAATGATTTAGGCTCAAATAAGCTTTTCGAAAGCATTTTAGCGGATAAAGTAGGTGAGGATAAAGCTCGTCAAATGTTTGGAATAATTGCTGGTATATATGATATGAGGAATGGAGATGCACATATAGCTGGATCTAAAATTACTGATGCCAGAGACTGTAAATAAAACTGTGTAAACGCTTAAACTCTCCCTCAACGCTGTTGAGAGTAACACAGGTGTTTACCATGAAAGATGAAGTAATGTT
>DQVJ01000206.1 GCA_015661795.1 Sulfurovum sp. | reverse complement strand
TATAGAGAAGCCCTTAAAACAAAAAGTTGTAAATAGTTACATATGATTAGTGTTATGTAACTTTTTGCATTCTGCTTTCACTTCTCATTATTGCATATGGGGTCTATTGTTTACTACTGTTGTAGCTTATCGTAGTACTCGAACATTATTGACTTTAGTTCTTTGATTTTAGCCTTTGGAAGGTTAAAAAAATTAATACTGTAATATGTCTCATTCAAATCAAAAGGAAAATAATCATTATCCTTATTTTTTATAGCTATTCTAAATATTTCATATAGCTTCTGCATCTCTGCTTTAGACTTATCATTGATAGTACAGGAACAATTCTTGCACTCACTTCTTAATCCATCAGGACTTTTTTTATTTTTTGAAAAGTCAGTTTTCTTCCAAACGAAAAAGCATTTATTGCATATTTTCATTCCATTTTTAGGCTGAATAATCACATAGTTTCCATCTCGTGTAAACTCTAGTATAGTTTTAATATCTTCATCTCTACGTAATTTTATTTTTAGTTCCTGCTTCATCAATTAATCACCTGTACTGTTTAAGTACTTCTTGTAATCAAATCCTATTCTTTGACATTCTTCAATTAGCATATTTTTTCCTGAGCGAAGTTTGTATGGACTATGTCTTGACCATCTACTAACAGCTAGGACACTATGAGCTAAATCAACTATGTCTTCATCAATGTCGGTTTGTTCAAAAATAGCCTCGCTAATTGTTAGAATTTCATCAGATAACTTTTTATGTTCAAAGTCTCCTCTGTCTTTGACATCTAAGGCAAGGCAGTCTTTACAAGTTTTATTCTTATAGTCTAGATAATGACAATTACTTTTGTAGCTAAATAAGGTTTTTTTTACTCCACATTTATTACAGGTTTTAAATTGCTCCTTGTGTGATTCCCATATATTTGCTTGGTAAGAACCGTATTTGACTTTGTTTGCAATATCAATAAGAATATTGTTAGCCGATGGTGCCCCTAAATCTTCAGCAATTTCATTTGCTAAAGCAATGATGACATCAGCTTTTTCTTTATTGAATGTAGCAAATGTACTTAAAATAATCTCTTTGTCTTTAACAATTTCAGCTGTAATTATTTTACTCATTATAAAGTTCCTCCTTTTTCTCTTCTTAATAAATCACATAAAATGTCATCCGTACACTCTGCTCCTACTAATGGAGCTAATGTCTCTGATAGAGCTATATTGACTTGTGCCATATCTTCACCGTTGCAATTGTCTGTATCGAGAATAATCTCTTTACAGCCACAGTCTTCACTGAAAATTTCAATAGTTAGAGTTGACTTTCTAGTGTTATGGGTACCCTTGGTTGAAGTACAGTTTTTGTTATGCATTGCATTTACAACAATGCCTTCTCTATTCAATAATTTGTTCATAATTTTTCCTAGTATAGTTTTATATTAGTAGATAAGTTTTTAGTCGTGCACACTAAATACAACAGCTGATTGATAAGCTTACAAGAGGAATTATGCCTATATCAAAACTGTATGTCTAAAACTTTTGGTTCAAAAAAATGAACTAAAATATTTTGATTTTGTAGGAAGATTTTAGTAAAGGGAGGATGGTTGTTATTTCTTTAGTGGTGAACTTTGCATCAGATAATATTGAGTATGTTGTTTCATTTATATCATTGAAATACTCCTGTTGTCTTGGTGGCTTTACAATGCTCATTTCTTTGAGTATTTTAATGTTGTTAGTATTATGTGTTAGCTCATAAAGTAATTCGATAGTTTTATCGATATGTAATTTTGCACTATTGATTAGAGTAACTTCTTTGGTTTTCTTTTGAGTCTCAAGATAGATACCATTATTGTCTTTTTTATTATCACGAAACCTTTTGTAGCAATTGGCTTCTTCTTTTAAAAAATCACAACAAAAGGCTAAAGCATCAATTTTTAAAAACATCTCAAGCCATTCAGAATTATGGAAATCAGTTAACTCTTTATAAGACATAATAGCTTCATTGTACATATCGGTCACTTCATAAAGTATATTGTGAGGGATTAAGTCTCGTCTTTCCTTGAAATATTGTTTTTGATGGTATTTATCGTAGCTAAGAAAAAGTGTTTTAGGCATCATTGCTTTTTCTCCTCAATAGATTGAGAGACTTGTTTAAGTTTTTCATAATTCTCTTTAGCAACTTTGACTGCTTCATCATAGGCAAAACCCTTGATTACAATCTCATAGAGATGTGGCTTATCTCTTCTCCAATTTCGCATAGTAACTGTTGTTACACCTAAGTATCCTGCCATATCTCGTTGTGTCATATTATCTGCTTTTTTAGACAAAAATTAACTGATAAAATCTGAATTTTCAACAGAATAAATATTTACTATTTTTTACATAAAAGAGTTAATATTTAACCCTTTTAAAGTACAATAGTAAAATTTTTACTATAAAACTTAAAAAAGAGAAAACAAATGGCACAGTCAATAGAACCAAATATCGCCGATTTAGCTAATGGGTGGATGAAATCTTATAAATTAGATTATAAACTTGAACAAGAGAGTGTAAATACTGAAATAGAGAAGGCACTCACTGCTTACTATTCTAAAGCTGGGGGTAATGGTGGAAATAGACCTGATGCAAAATTATTTTTAAGAGATAAAAAAGGTAATGATTATCCTATTCTTATTGAGTATAAAGGTTATAAAAATAAACTTGTAAAACTCAATGATAAGGGATACGTTGAAAATAAGACTGCCAAGAGTGAACCAAACATAAAAAATATAAAAGATTATGCTGTAAATGGTGCTGTGCATTATGCAAATGCAGTATTGCACCATACGACATATACAGACATTATTGCCATTGGTATGACAGGATATAAAGATGAAGTAGGAGAAATTCAATATGAGATTGGTGTTTATTTTGTTTCGCAACGTAATTATGGTGTAGGACAAAAAGTTGGTGAATTTTCAGATTTCTCTTTTTTAGCACCTGAAAACTTTGATGACTTTACTGAAAAAGTAAAGATGCTAAATCTAACACAAGAACAAGCTGACGAGATTAAAGAGCGAAAAGAGAGAGAAATTGATGTCAGTCTCAAAAAACTGAATAATGATATGTATGATAAGGATGAAAGATTAACAGAAGCTGACCGTGTTTATCTTATATCTGCCTCCATCATCGCTACCATTGGAATACCCGGTAAAGTTTTCCCACTTGATAAATCAGCGTTAATATCTTCTACAGAGGAAGGAAATCGTGATGGAGATATAATACTCAGAAAAATCAAAGCTTTTTTAAACGAAAAAAAGATTCCTAAAACGAAAAGAGATTTGATTGTAAGAACATTAGAAAATACACTTACTACTGAAAATATCAATAAAGTTCAAGGTGGAGAGAGTCCATTAAAAAAGATTTTTACAGAAATTATAGATGATATAGGTATATATTACAAGATAGGATTAACAACTGATTTTACAGGAAAACTTTTTAACGTAATGTATAATTGGCTTGGTTTTTCACAAGATAAATTCAATGATGTGGTTTTAACACCTTCTTATGTTGCAACACTCTTAGTAAAATTGGCAAGAGTAAATAAAGACTCTTACGTGTGGGATTTTACGACAGGTTCAGCAGGACTGTTAGTTTCTGCTATGAATGAGATGCTTACTGATGCTAAAAATAGTATTACTTCACCTGAAGAACTTACGCAAAAAAAGATACAAATAAAAGCTGAACAATTACTCGGATTAGAGGTACTTTCTAGTATATATATGTTGGCAGTTTTAAATATGATTTTGATGGGTGATGGAAGTTCAAATATTTTAAATGAAAATTCATTGGAATTTGATGGAAATTATGGTTTTGGAAAAACTGATGAAAAATTTCCTGCGGATGCTTTTGTGCTTAATCCTCCTTATTCCGCAAAAGGAAATGGGATGAACTTTGTGCTAAAAGCACTTAATATGATGGATAAAGGTTATGGGGCTATCATAATTCAAAACTCAGCGGGGAGTGGAAAAGCAAAAGAGTACACTACGAAGATATTACAAAAGCATACACTTATAGCGAGCATTAAAATGCCTATAGACATATTTATAGGAAAAGCTAGCGTTCAAACCAATATTTATGTTTTTAAAGTAGGTGAAAAGCACCACAAAGATGAAATGGTAAAGTTTATAGACTTCTCTAATGATGGCTATGCAAGAAGTAATCGTAAAAAAGCAAGAAACAATCTAAAAGATACGGGCAATGCAAAAGAACGATACAAAGAGTTAGTAGAGTTAGTGCGTTTTGGAAAGAGCAAACTCAACATTTTTACTGAAAAAGAGTACTATGAGGGTAACATAGACCCAACTAATGGAGCAGATTGGAATCAATCAGCACCCATAGACACAAAACCTACTTTAGAGGACTTCAAAAAAACTGTCAGTGATTACTTGGCTTGGGAAATTTCTACTCTTTTAAAACAAAGAGGTGACGAGGGAAAGTAGAATCCCCACTTAACGAAAAATTAGAAAATGTTGAGTGGGGAGAATATAAGCTAGGTGATTTGTTTGAAAAAGTAAAGATAAAATCTTTAAAATACAAAACTTCCGAACTACCAAGTGAGGCAATAAACAAATATTCTTTACCTGCCTTGACAGCTGGAATTCAAAATCAGGGTTTAAATAATTATGTACCAAAAGATAATGCTACAATTTTAAAAAATGTAATTTCAATATCTGCTAATGGAGCAAATACAGGTGCAACTTTTTATCAAAACAAAGAATTTACTGTGTTGCAAGACGCTTATGCTATTAAGTGGAACTTAACAAGTAATAGTTTAACCGATAATCAATATATTTTCTTTTGTAGTGCAATTTCAAAAACTATTTTTGGAAATTTTGAATGGACAAATAAGGCAGGTTGGGAGAAAATAAAGGTTGAAACAATTCAACTCCCAACAAAAAACGGTGAAATTGATTTTAAATTTATGGAAAGTATTATAATAGAACTAGAAACAGAGCGAATATCTAAATTAGAAGCTTATTTAGAAGCTAGTGGATTAAAAGATTATACTTTGACTGTTGAAGAAGAGCAAGTTTTACACGATTTTGATAGTGATAAAATTGAGCTTAAAGAATTTCAAATTGATACACTCTTTGACGTTTCTCCATCAAAAGCATATAAAATGAATGATGCCAATATTCTTACAGAAAATGGAAAAACTCCCTATGTGTCAAATCAATCACAAAACAATGGATATATAGGTTGGAGTAATCTTCCTCCGTTGAACCCCTCAAATGTAATTACATTGAGCGATACTTGGCAATCAGAAAGAACTATTTTTTATCAACCTACTAAATTTATTGGTAAAAGCCATTTACAAGTAATGAAAGCTTTTGATAAAAGATTAAAAAAATTTGAATTATTCTTTGTAATCTCAAGCTTTAGAAAGGCAATTACAGAATTAAACTATGATTACGGAACAAAATTTAATCGTACAAAAATAAACGCTACTAAAATTCAACTCCCTACAAAAAATAATCAACTAGATTATGAACTAATGGACACTCTTATTTCTGCCATTCAGAAATTGGTAATCAAAGATGTTGTTTTATATACAAATAAAAAAAGTAGCAATCTTAAAGTTTGAGGAAATATAATTGATGAACCTATCAAAATCCCTCTACACAAGAGGATTACAATGCCCAAAGTCTCTTTGGCTAAAGAAGCATCAAAGAGATGTTTTAACACCGCCTGATGCCTCTGCTAAAGCTATATTTAGGACGGGTGATGAAGTAGGTGCATTGGCTTGCACACTCTTCCCAAATGGCAAAGAAATTCCTTTTAACAGAACTACATTTGAAGAAAAAATAGCCTTAACAAAACTGTATCTTAATGAAGGCATTAAAGACATTTATGAAGCTACCTTTAGTTTTGATGGTGTTTTGGTGATGATAGATATTTTACATATTAACGATGATGGGAGTGTAGAAATTTATGAGGTAAAAAGTTCTACCTCTGTTAAGGATGTTTATCTTGATGATGCGTCTATACAGTACTATGTGCTTAATGGCTTAGGTTATGATGTAAAGTGTACAAACATTGTGCATATAAATAATGCATACACCCGTGATGATACTCTTGAAGTCTCAAAGCTCTTTAGTATAGTAAATGTAGATGATGAAGTCCAAGAACGGCAAGATAACATCCCCTCTATTTTGGACAATTTTAGAAGTATGCTAAGTAAAGAGAGCGAACCGCCTATAGGCATAGGTGAGCAGTGCAGTAAACCTTATGCCTGTGATGCCATAGAATACTGTTGGAAGCAACAAAGTAAAGTACCTGAGTACAGTATATTTAACATCTCAAGACTTAGAACAGATAAGAAGTTTGAACTCTATCACGATGGTATAGTAAACTTTAATCAGTTGAGCGATATTTCAAGCTTTTCATTATCTCAACAAATACAGATTATCTCCGAACAAGAACAGCGTACCATCGTAGACAAAGAAGCCATTCAAGAATTTATTGAAACACTCTCTTACCCACTTTATCATCTTGACTTTGAGACATTTCAGCAAGCTATTCCTGAGTGGAAAGGCATTCGACCTTTTATGCAGATACCGTTTCAATACTCACTGCACATAGAAAATGCAGAGGGCAACTTGGAGCATAAAGAATTTTTAGCCAAAGAGGGCATTGACCCTCGCTATGAACTTGCTAAAAAGTTAGTTGAAAACATACCTACAGATGTCACAGTCCTTGCTTACAATATGGGGTTTGAAAAAGGAGTCATACGAAAACTAGCAGAGATGTATGATGAGTTTGATATGCATCTTATGGCTATTCACGACAACATAAAAGACTTAATGACACCATTTCAAAAGAAGCACTACTACACCCCTGCTATGAAAGGAAGCTACTCCATAAAGTATGTGTTACCTGCCTTAGTGCCTAAAATGGCAGAAGCATATCAAAACCTAGAAAGTGTTCAAAATGGTAGTGAAGCGATGCAGACTTATGCACGACTTAGTGCTATGCAAAATAAAAATGAAGTAGAAAAACTACGAGAGGATTTACTCCGATACTGTGAGCTTGACACCTTAGCTATGGTAAAAGTGCTAAAAAAATTAAAAGAAATTACAAAGCAGACATAAAGCTGTCATTTTAAATGGTATAATACAGTATCTCAAAAGTGAGAGACAACTTCAAGTCAACAAATAATGTGTCGGTGACTTGATTTTATTTAGGACAATAACTTTACAATATTTTATTGCCCCTTATTAAAGGAGCTTAAATGACACCCCTAGAATTAATCCAACAACAACTTAATAATGCCAATTTAGATGAAGCGACAGAAGCTATCTATCAAGACCTGAAAAATGCAAAAAGTCCACGAAGTCGCATAGTATTCCGTTCAAAGTCAATAATTGATAAAGAACAAATACTCTCTTACCTTCAAGGCATTATCAATGCAGAAGACCCTTACAATGTAAGAAATGAAAAAGTCCGTTATGAAGAGTTCTTGGAGTACCTCTGTGAAGTATTAGAGATTTCAAAGATAGATTATGAAGTTTTACTAGATGCTTGTAGAGATATGAGAAGACAATACGATGCACTTAAAGAGCCATACATCTATGTAGATACCAACTTTAGACGCAAGAGTGAGCTTATCATTGCATTGGCAATGTTAGAGCCTAAAAGACGCATTAAGATAGATAAACTCTACTACTTAAAGCGAAGCGAAGAAGAAAATTTAGCCTATGTCTCAAATGCAGTTAAGTTGCACTATAAATGGAGAAAGGGAGTACTAGCTTTATGGGGTCAAATAAGAAATTATATTTATTATGACGGACGAGGAAACCGTACCGTTTTTAACTGTTTAGGTGATGTCATTGAAGTAGATGAGATTTGTGAGAGCAGAGCGAGTGTGACACTTGAAAAGGAAAAAGGATGTTAGCGGGAATCGTATATTTTTACGACAGTTTTAAAAATGTGATTTTAGAGATGGACATAGAGGACTTTGATGCATTGAGTACAAAAGAACTCTTTGAAAAGATTTTAGACTTAGATGCCCAAAAAGTTGTAGCAAGAGGGGTGAGTCATAACTTCCAATCTGACGCGAAAGAAAGTATCATTTTTTCAAAAAGATACTAAAGCAGACATAATGATGTCGGGTAGCAAAGGTATACTCACAGTAGATAAAGGAGACAGATAATGAATAGTATTTATAGTTACAACTTTTGGAAGTCATTACTTTTTAGACAAAATGACCACCACCGTTATGGGGTTTTTAGACATACAGTAATGGTAGCCTACCACCTTTTAAGAGAGAAGCAGTACAAACTCATTTTAGCTTCACTAATGCACGATTTTGGGAAGCCATTGACAGCGAAACCTGACAATGATGACATAGCAAGAGGGAATGGTGAACTTTCATTTAGAAACCACGAAGCCATTTCATACCTGGTCATAAAAAACTGGAGATTTGTGAGTGACTACAGTAAAGAGATAGTCCGTCACCACTACCTCATAAGAGGGATGGGCAAAGCAAAAAAGAAAAATGAGATGCCAAAGTATAGACGACTTAAACGTACGTGGGATGGGTTAAGCGATGAGATGAAAAAAGATTTAGCCGTCTTTTTAAAAGCTGATGACTTAGCAAAAAAATAAAGGAAAAAACCGATGAATAATTATGGAATAGAAACAACAAATGAAACTAAAATGTGTGCAGTTTGTGAAAAAAATACAGAGGCAAAAAAGATGATTCGTGTAAAAATAGAGAACAATGAAGGCTATGGCATCGTTTACGATGTCTGTCCTGTTTGTGTAAAAGAAAATAATTACACAGAGTATGACGGTAGTGATTTTATGAGCGACTGGAATTAAGAAGTAAAAGATGAGAATATTAAAAATTAAAGGAAAGACAAATGCATAGATTAGAACAATACCCCATACTACACCGATTTTTGGCAAGACTCTATAGTGAGTTAGATATTTTTGAAGTAGACGATATGATGGC
>DQVJ01000201.1 GCA_015661795.1 Sulfurovum sp. | reverse complement strand
TTATGGATTTCTAGACATAAAAAGAGAAGATATAACAAACGTTACGACCATCCTTATGAGAAGTTTGCCGGACTTATCCAAATTATGCCTATAGGCGCTGTCATCATGGGACTGTTTATGTTGTCCCTAGCAGGTGTTCCTCCTTTCTCTGTATTCTGGGGTAAGATTTATGTCATGCAAGCAGCTGTGAATTCTGGGTATATATGGCTAGCTATTGTGATGGGATTAAACTCTGCAGTAGCGGCGTATTACTATTTGAAATTGATTGTCTATATGTTCTTGATGGAACCAGTAAAAGATGTAGATATGGTTTATTATAATATTTCAAAACCGTTGATGGCTATCATTGGTCTGGCAACATTGGCAACTGTCGCAGCAGTCTTCTATGTCCAACCACTGATTTCTTACCTGTACTATATGATTAGTGCCAGTGGATACTAGCCCATATAAGATACGTCACAGACGTATCTTATAGCAATATCTTTTCTAACGCGTCAACACTCCCTTTGGTGACATTGTTAAATTGAGAATTATTAAATGTTGTTTGTCGTTTTGCAAGACGTGCAGTATTTGTTGTAATTTTATCTATAAGCATTTTTCTATTATAATTACCATCTAAATATTGTAATGTTTCTACTATACCTATGGATTTCATACAGTTTGGAGAACGTCCATACTTTTTTTCAAGCATACATATTTCATCAATAAGACCATCTTCTAACATATTTTTTGTGCGCTGAGAAATGCGTTCGCGAAGCAGTGCTCTATCCCAAGAGATTTGATAAATAGGAAGTAGAGATGATATGGAAGGTATAGGAGGATGTACAGCAAAATATTCTGTAGGTATATGTTTTGTTTCTAGGTATATACATAAAGCTTTTTCTATTCGGTATCTATCATTAGAAGCTATATTTGACATATAAGCTTTATCGATTTTGGAAAGCCATGTATAGGTTTTCTGTATATCCTTTAAATAAATTTCTGCTTCTAATAGAGTAGATTCAGAAATAGTTGGAAGCTCAGAGATACCATCTATGAGCATTTTAAGATAGAAACTTGTTCCTCCAATGATGACTAAATTTTTATTTTCTTGAATACATTTATTTTGTATATTTTTATAAAGTTTGATAAACGTAGTTACATCAAAATTTTCATTTGGGTAGATATAATCTATCCCAAAATGTTGTATATCTTGCCGTTCTTCAACTGTGGGCTTTGCTGAAACAATATTGATATCTTTATAGATAGAAAGTGAATCAAGCGAGAGGATATAAGCATTCATTTTATGTGCCACTTTGACAGAAAGAGCTGTTTTCCCAGATGCTGTTGGTCCAATGAGCGCTATTTGTTGGAAGTTTTTAGGATATGGCATGGTCTGCCTTGATAATATTAATATTCATTTTTGTCATGTCGTAATGATAGCATAACAACAAAAAAGGTAAAATGTAATTTTAAAGGGAAAGGGCAAAATGGGTTTATTTGACAAAGACAATCGTTTTAATATTGCAAACCTTGTAACATATTTAAATATTACAATGGGAGTGATGGCAATATATTTTATTGTAAGGGGAGACTTTTTTACAGCTATTATATTGGCATGGATAGGTGGCGCTTGTGATATTATAGATGGAAAACTTGCACGTAAATATAACTTGTCTACAGAATTTGGCATACAGTTGGATTCCTTTGCAGACTTTCTCTCTTTTGTAGTGATGCCGGCATTTTTACTTTTTTATGCCGTGAAACACTATAGTATAGTAACCGGGCTTGAAGAATTGATTTTGGGACTGGTGTTTATCTGGTATATCATTAGTGGACTTAGAAGACTGGTAGAGTTTAATTTAAAAGTAGATGTGGGAGAAGTATCGAAATATTTTGAAGGAGTACCAACACCACTTGGAGCTATACTGCTATGGATACTGTATTTATGTAGTGCTTATGGTGTGATTAGTAATGGCTATTTTATTGCTTTTCTGGTGATGGTTATAGCATGGGCACTGAATTCAAGACTTAAAATACCACATCCGTAGAGAGTAGATGATGAATAGCATAAGACAAAAAGTAGCAGACTTTTCAGAACTGGTCATGTTAAAACATTCCGTCTTTTCTTTACCTTTTATTTTTATAGGGATGCTCGTTGCATCATACTTGGATACTGGTACGGGTTGGTTTGGATGGAAACTATTGCTGTTAGGTGCACTCGCAGCTGTAAGTGCTAGAAACTTTGCAATGGGTGTCAACCGTTATCTAGATAAAGATGTTGACTTATTGAACCCACGAACAAAAGGACGTCCTTCTGTAGATGGAAGAGTATCAAATATACAGATGCTATCATTTATTGTTGTAAATGCTATGGGATTTATTTTGGTGGCATATTTCATCAATGATTTAGCCTTTAAACTCTCTGTACCTATCTTATTGATATTGGGTGTCTATACATTTTTTAAACGATTCTCTGCTTTGGCACATTTGGTACTGGGTATTAGTTTAGGGTTGGCACCTATTGCAGGTGTAGTTGCAGTCAGTGGTGAAATCACTTTATGGTCTGTTTATTTGGCATTGGGTGTGATGTTTTGGGTCGCAGGGTTTGATTTGCTTTATTCATTGCAGGATATGGAATTTGATAAAAAGAATAATTTGCATTCTATACCTGCAAAATATGGGGCAAGCAATACAATGTGGATTGCGAGAGTATTCCATATTTTAGCCGTTTTAT
Organism: Sulfurovum sp.; assembly: GCA_015661795.1. Taxonomy (GTDB): domain Bacteria; phylum Campylobacterota; class Campylobacteria; order Campylobacterales; family Sulfurovaceae; genus Sulfurovum. The sequence continues at coordinate 672 of DQVJ01000201.1, read as the reverse complement.
TTTGGGTATATTTTGTCTATACAGCTGACTTAGGTATTTGGGCACAACTTGCTATACTCTTTAGTGCACTCATGTTAAGTTATGAGCATTATATTGTGAATAAAGATTTTACAAAGATTGACAAAGCTTTTTTTACTGTCAATGGTTATCTTGGATTTGTGTTTATATTTTTAATTATACTGGAGGTGTACTAATGGTCATAGTATTGTCAATATGTCTATTTTTGTTACTACTGGCAGTTGCCTATTTGTATAGAAAAAATAAGACACTTTATCATGAACTTAAAATTTTAAAACAAGTTGTAGATTTGAAAGATACAACAATCTCAAATCTACAGGCATCACGTGTTGCAGTAAAAGATGTACTTGAGAACTTCTCTTCTCATGAAGAAGTTATGCGACGTATAGATGCCGGAGAAAGTAGAGAAAAAGTTTCAAACACATTAGGTATTCCAGTCAATAAGATAGAACTTATTGTAAAATTTGATAAGATTAAAAAAGAGAAACAGGATCAGTTGCTATAAGCAGTAACTCGGAAGATAAAGTTTACTCTGCTATAATTTCTTTCCAAATATCGCTACTACATTTTAAATGTGCACTCATAGCTCAGCTGGATAGAGCATCGGTTTGCGGTACCGAAGGTCTCAGGTTCGAATCCTGATGGGTGTACCAC
>DQVJ01000239.1 GCA_015661795.1 Sulfurovum sp. | reverse complement strand
GAAGTTGATGGTTTAGAATTCGTTATGCCTCGTACACTTTCTTACCTTTCTTCTAAACCAGGTCTTGAATCTGTTGGTAAAAAAGTGAAAGCTGTTATCGTTAAAGTTGACAAAGAAAAAGGTTCTGTAGTTGTTTCAAGAAAAGAACTTATAGAACGTGACAAAGCTAAAACTGATGAAATTGTTGGAGCTTTACTTGAAAATAAAGAGCCAGTCATAGGTACGATTAAGAAGATTACTTCTTATGGAATGTTTGTAGATGTTGGCGGTATGGACGGCCTTGTTCACTACTCACAAATCTCACATAAAGGGCCTGTAAACCCTTCAAAATATTTTGCTGAAGGTGATGAAGTAAATGTTATCGCATTAGAATACGATAAAAAGAAAAGACATCTTTCATTGTCTATTAAAGATGCTAACCCTGATCCTTGGGCTGACATTGATTCAATTATTGGTGTGGGAGATACGGTGACTGCTACTGTCTCTAACATCGAACCTTATGGTGTGTTTGTTGACCTTGGTGAAGACCTTGAGGCATTCCTTCATGTGTCTGAAATCTCTTGGGATAAAAATGTCAAACACCCTCAAGACTACCTAGAAAATGATACAGATATTAATGTTGAAGTTATAGAAGTGGATAAAGAAAAAAGAAGACTTAGAGTAAGCCTTAAAACACTTCTTCCTAAACCAATGGACGCATTTGTTTCTGCAAATAAAGTAGGCGATGTGGTAAAGGGTACAGTAACATCCATCACTGACTTTGGAGCTTTTGTAAAAGTTGGTGAACTTGAAGGATTACTGCATAATCAAGAAGTATCTTGGGACAAGTCAAAAAATGCAAAATCAGAACTTGCAGTTGGTGATGAATTAGAAGTAAAAATTATTAAGATTGACAGAGATGCTGGTAAGATTTCACTTTCTAAGAAAGCACTTCAGGACTCTCCTGTGAAAGCATTTGCACAGACACATAAGAATGGTACTATCGTAACGGGTATAGTTAAAGATACAAAAGACTTTGGTGTATTTATCTCTCTTGAAGAGAATATTGATGCACTCATTAGAATGGAAGACTTGTATCCATTGAAGGCTGAAGAGCTTGAAAAGGGGCAAGAAATTAAAGGTGTCATTAGCTTTATAGATGCAAACAATGACAGAATAAGAGTTTCTGTTAAAAAACTTGAACGTCAAGAAGAACGTGAAGCGATGGATCAATTTAACAATGAGAATGAAAAAGATGATAGTATGACACTTGGTGATGCTTTTGGAGATATACTTAAAAAATAAACACCTCTTCACTAGCACATATTGATATGTGCTAGTCTATGCACTTTTGCATATCTTCGTACTACTTAGGTACTTTAAAATTTAAACAAAGGTTATAAATATGTCAAAAAAAACAATCGTTGTTTGTGACCATATACACCAAGATGGCTTAGATATCTTAGCCAATGACCCCGAAATAGAACTCATAAATGCTGCAGATGAACCTAAAGACACACTTATAGCAAATATTATACCTAAGGCTGATGTAGCGATAACGCGTTCTTCTACAGATGTAGATGAGGCATTTTTGGCTGCTGCTAATAAAATAACCGCAGTAGTACGTGCAGGTGTGGGTGTAGACAATGTAGACATTCCTGGTTCTTCTAAGCAAGGTATAGTCATCATGAATGTACCAACGGCTAACACTATAGCAGCAGTCGAACTTACGATGACTCACTTACTTTCATGTGTAAGAAAATTTCCATATGCACATAACAATTTGAAGAATGATCGTGTATGGAGAAGACAAGATTGGTATGGTACGGAACTAAAAGATAAAAAGCTTGGTATTATAGGCTTTGGTAATATTGGTTCTCGTGTAGGTAAACTAGCAAAAGCATTTGAGATGGATGTGTTGGCGTATGACCCATACATAGACCCAGCTAAAGCAAGCGACTTAGACATAGGTTATACTAAAAAATTTGAAGACATATTAGCTTGTGATATCATCACAATCCATACACCTAAAAACAGTGAAACCATAGGCATGATAGATACAGCTGAGATAGCAAAGATGAAAGATGGTGTCATACTTATAAACTGTGCAAGAGGTGGGCTTTTTTCAGAGAAAGCACTCCTAGAAGGGCTTACAAATGGAAAGATAGCTATGGCGGGTATAGATGTTTTTGATAAAGAACCAGCTACTGACCATCCATTCTTAGACCTTGATAATGTCACAGTTACACCACACCTTGGAGCAAATACAAAAGAGTCTCAAAAGAACATAGCTATACAAGCAGCGGAGAACGCAATAGCAGCAGCAAAAGGTATCTCATACCCAAATGCATTAAACTTGCCTATAAAAGAAAACGAATTACCTGATTTTGTGCGTCCTTACTTAGAGCTTGTACAAAAGATAGGACATTTGTCTGCACAGATAACTAAGACAGCGGTGAAGTCTATAAAAGTCATGGCTTCTGGACCTGTATCAGAGCATTTGGCATCTATGAGTACCTTTGCTACAGTAGGTGTACTTACAGAGTCAGTAGGTGACCAGATAAACTATGTAAATGCTGAGTTTGTTGCTAAAGAAAGAAACATTGGTGTAAGTACGGAAGCAAAATCTAGTAATTCTGGATTTATAAACAAGGTTTGTGTAAAATTGACTACTGCTGAGGGTACTATTTCTATAGCAGGAACGGTCTTTGATGACACTGTACAACGCATCATAGAAATAGACGATTACGCTTTAGATGTAGAACCTAAAGGTACAATGGTATTTTTTAGAAATACAGATACCCCAGGTGTCATAGGTGATGTAGGTAAAATTATGGCAGAAAATAAACTGAATATTTCTGATTTTAGACTAGGACGTGACTCAAAAGGTCAAGCTCTCGCAGTTGTGCGTGTTGATGGTGTTGTTACTAAAAACATCTTAGATGAACTTTCATCTTTAGACGCTTGTATAAGTGTAGCCCACGCAAGTATATAACTTTACAGGAACCTTTCCTGTAGAGACAATCAATCAAATTTATCATAATTTGAAGTAATATTAAAGATAATTTAATATTATATCATGTAAAATCCTATAAATATAACTTAAGATAATAAAAAAATTACTAGCACATTATCATATCTTAGGCTATAATAATTACCATTATAGGGAGTATTTATGTCTATGAAAAAATCATTTTTTATATTTATACTTATACCATTAGTATTATCTGCAAATATAAATAATTTAACATTGAGCGAAGCATTGAAAATGTTAGAGAAAAATAACTTAGAGTTAAAGATATCACGCTTTACAGAACAGATGAAAGCCTATGAAGTGAAAGCTGCAAAAGGGCATCACTATGGAAAGCTTGATGCAACAGTGATGGGCATGCGTTCTAATGATGCAGGAAATGTTTTTGGTTTTAAACTGCAGAGTAGAGAAGCTACTTTTGGTGACTTTGGTTTTGCTGAGTTTGATATGTCAGGAAAAACCAATCCTCTCCCCGTGGCACCAACATCATTAAATTATCCAAAAGCACGTAACCATTACCAAACAAAGGTTTCGTATGCGCTCCCTCTTTATACAGGCGGAAAGTTGACAGAATATGGACGTATAACAGAAGCAATGCACCGTATGAGTCAGTTTGATACTCAAAAATTACTGAATGAAAAAATATTTCAAACTAAAAAAGCATTTTACGATATATCACTTGTGAGTAATTATATTTCAAACTTGTCTAAAATCATTAAAAATATTAAACGATTGGAGTCTATTGTTCGTACGATGAAAAAAGAAGGGTATGCACAAAATATAGATCTTTTAGAGGTTCAAGCACGTAAAGCAGAAGCACAAAGTATGTACAATCAAGCCAAACTAAATAAAGATTTAGCATATCAATTTCTATCGTTTTTGCTAAATGAAGAAATAAGTTCCATAAAGAAAGTAAATGACATGGCAGTGATGCCTCATGTAAATAAAGAAGAGATTGAAGACCAAAACATAGATATACAAAAAGCACTTTTAGGCTTACAAATCACAAGAATGGCTTTAAATGTTGAAAAAGCAAACTTTCTTCCCACCTTAGGTGCTTTTGTAGAATATGGGTCTGCAGATAATGGGTTTTGGAATGAGTT
>DQVJ01000295.1 GCA_015661795.1 Sulfurovum sp. | reverse complement strand
TGGATACGACACTGTGGCTGCAAATCACCAACTTGGTTTCAAAGCCGATGAACGTACCTATGAGATCGTTGAGTTCATTTTAAAACATTTTAAGATCAAAAAACTAAAACTCCTCACTAACAACCCTGCCAAAATAGACAGCTTGCCGGATATAGACATCGTTGAACGCATCCCCATTCAGATCGCTTCCAACCCGCATAATGAAAAATATTTAAAAACAAAAAAAGAGCAACTGGGGCACCTTTTGTAGGTTTGGCAGTTGTAGATTGTGATAATAGTTTGGAGTCCCTTTTGACGTTTGGCCATGCCAAACCTACGGATACAAAATGTTTCACTTTATCACTTTTTCGTGCGCATTTTTTATCATATATACGCAGGTTATATTACTTTTTATGATAAATGTGACATTTGCGTGACATTGTTGTGTTATAATGTATTAATGGGTTGAAGTAACATGTGAGTAACACATAATATGTTATAAACCTAGTAAACAGTTAGAATTGTGCTAACTGTTTTGATAAATTATAAAAAGGATAAGGTATAAACACATGATCAAAAAAATATTATTTTATATAAGCTTTATATTTTTACCCGTAATCATTTTTGCTGGCAGTCTTTCTATTACTGACAGTGTCTCTACCCCTGTAGAAGATAACACCTGTTTTGATAGAACTTTTGATATTCCTATTAGTTCTACGATTACAGATGTACTTTTAGAAATAAGTATTGATCATACTTGGCGGGCAGATCTTGATATAACTTTAACTTCTCCAAGTGGAACAATAGTTGATATTACAAGTGATAATGGCGGTAACAGTGATAATTTGTATGTTGAATTTAATGACACTACAACAGATATATCCATTGTAGATGATAATAGTAATCATACACTACCCGTGGTACCACGTAAACCTGAGCAACTTTTCTCTAGTACATCGGTGATTGGGGAGGATTCTTTAGGAATTTGGACATTGACTGTCTGTGATGATGCAGGGGCAGATACGGGTACATACAATTATGCAACACTGACGATTTACAATGCTGATCCAACACAACCCCCGATAATTCAAGCGATTCCTAATCAATTAATAAAACTCGACAATACATTTACTTTTGATCTTTCTGCATATATAGTTGAAACGGATGGAGATCCTATTATCAGTTACGGACTAGATGGGACACTCCCTTCAGGACTTTCCTTTGACTCCACAACAGGTATAATTTCAGGTACCCCAACAACAGAAGAGAAGCAAGTGATTACATTGTTTGCTACGGATGCAGATGGGGAATCAACTGGTGAGTCATTTTCTATTACCGTATATCCTCCATCACCATTGGTTGATTATAGAATGGATGAATGTTTTTGGTATAACAGTAGTGCAATTGTTGGTGATGTAAAAGACGATTCACTCTTTGGAAATGATGCAACATCATATATTTCTGCGCAAACAAATGTTAGTGCATCTACACCACCTTTATGTAATGTTGGTGTTTTTAATGGTGCAGATAGTTATGTAGATACGCCAAATAATGCTCAATTAACAACAACCAATAACTATACAATATCTGCTTGGGTTAATCCGGCGTTATTTTCTAATACATTTGAAGTGCTTATAGCGAAAACTACTAATTATGATAATGGCTTTACTTTCTATACTTATTGGGATGGCACGGATGTAAATACTGCTCAAATACGTTTATTAACTGGAGATGGTGCAAATCGTACAAGGATAGCTGCACCAATTTCAGCAAATACCTGGACACATGTTGTAGCCTCTTATGATGGTGCGACATTAAGAATATATATTAATGGGGTAAAACAACCTGAAGTTACAACAGTTATGACGATATTAAATGCTGATACCCCTTTACTGATAGGAAAAGGTTTAGGTACAAATTATTACTATAATGGACTCATAGATGAAGTAAAGCTTTATGATTATACATTAACAGATGTAGAAGTGCAAGATATTTATAATAATGAATTCGCAGGTACTAATTATGATGGAACACCTAGAACCTGTAATACCTGTAGTGCAACAGTCACTGCAGGAGTATGGGAACTCATTGGTATCCCTGCAGAGCTAAGAGGGGGAACCTATACGGTTGCAGATATTATTGGGGATGACATTACAACACCGTATGGTTCTGACTGGCGTGTCTATAGTAGAGGCTACAGCGATACAAACAATAGTAGCTGGAATAACTATTTAGATCTTACAAGTTCTCTTGAATTTGGAAAAGGGTATTGGTTACGAAGTATAGCGGATGCCACATGGAATGCGAACGATATAGAAGCAGTAGATTATAATTCTACAAGTCCAGACTGTCCAACTGCACGTTGTGTTGAACTTGATATACAGTCTGTTATACTTGAAGATGGTGTGGATGATCTACTTGGTACTGGACGTTACCGCTATAACATGACAGGTGCAGTCGGTAAAAAACCGGTAAACTGGGCAGACTGTAGACTCTTGGTAGATGGTGTCGCTTACACACCAACTGATGCCAATGCATCAGGTTTCATGAGTAAGCAGATATGGCAGTATGATCCATCTAGTAGTAATGCTGACCTTAAAGGCTATACCACATGTGATGATACAACCCCAGGTGGCTGTCAGTTGATACCATACAAAGGGTTTTGGATAGAACTGCATGGCCCCACAAAGGGCAAAGTACTCAAACTACTTGTGCCAGAGGAGTAAAGAATGTTGAAAATAAAAGAATTTTTTTACCTAAGTATTACCGGTGTTTTTATTATAGGATGTAATCCTTCAGATACTGCTACTGAGATAGCAGTTGCAGGAACGAATGGACAGACAATAGCTGAAGATACTACGGTGCTTCCTAAAAGAACGCTTTCTGAAGAGAAAGCAACTAACTGGTATGTACGTCTTGTTGCTAGTGATGCATCCAAAGACATTAGCTCTGGAGATACTATGTTAGGTGTTTTAGACGAAGAAAATGCGGTACAAAAACATACACTGGAGGCTTCTGCAACACCAGCAAATGATTATATAGATATTATTTTTAGGGACCCGGCAGGCGTTGCTGCAGGAGATTACAAGACAAATTTTCAACAGTACATAGACAACAACAGTGAACATAGATGGTCGTTTGTAGTAAAAACAGATGATAGTAATGCTCAAATTACTTTGACCTGGAGAGGGATCTATGTCTTGAACCCTTATATGGATGATCAAGATCGTCAAAGATATAATGAAACAAGGTCTATGACAAATCCGGTCATAAAAAACATGCAATTGATTGATGTCGATACGGGGAATGTCATCAATACTTTATCTGGGAATAAGGCTAAAGTATATTATTTCAGTATGAACGGTCAAACGGAAAAAAGATTTGAATGGGTGATGATACCTGATAGTGCACTTCCTGTAGGAGGCGTAAAGTAACTATGAAAACTGTAAAAAAAGTTATTCTTGAAGAGATAGAAGAAAAAAGTACTTTATCTGATCGAAAAGATCAAGTATCTTCAAGACGTACATTTTTAAAAAAGGCTGTCTACTCTGCACCTGTGTTGATGGCTATGGGACAGTTGGCAAAACCTACAAATGTACAGGCTGATGGCTCTGTCCCACCCCCTCCTCCTCCATGGTAAAAGTCGAGTAACCCTTTTAAGATTATTTGTGATTGTTTTCAATAAAAATATTATTTTCTGCAATGAAAGTGAACTAAATATACAAATACCGCTTGATAGTGCATTAGAAACTATCAATATTATAGAAAAGCAAACTTGTACTGAGATATTTGATGTAAGTATAAAAAGTATCTTTATGGAGATGTCAGGACAAGAAGTTCGTTATTTAAGTGAACAATCTTTTTCCAAAGCAGATAAAACATTTTCATGGGGCATTGAAATTAAAGATATTCTAACGCTTGTATGGGATGCTAAAGAACGGGAGATACACTACATTAAAGGTGAAAACTACACCCCAGAACGTTTACGATTCTGGATATACCACACTTTCTTACCTTTAGTTTTGGAGTTAGAAAAAACTTACCACATCTTACATGTAGGTGCAGTAGAGGTAGACGAAAAACCCATACTCTTCTCAGCTTTCTCTTTTGGCGGAAAGTCAACGATGACAGACTACTTTTTAAAGCAGGGGCACACACTGCTGTCTGATGACTCTTTGGGTATAGACAAAAGAGAAGACGGCTACTATGCCATCTCCTCTTATCCTTACCACCGCCCATACCGTGAACTTGAGACACTGGGTTATTATACAGAAAACTTTTCAACCACACCAAAATCTGTATACGTAATGTATGTACTGGATAAAAGTAAACCTGACAGCAGTATTGAGATAGTGGAACTTAAAGGCATAGAGAAGTTCAAAGCTTTTCACTACAGCACCTTCATTAACTTTGATTTTATGAAAAAAGAGCGTTTTGAATACTTTGCAGAAATGGCAAAACATGTACCCGTTTATAAAATCTCTGTCCCTTGGGATAAAGAGAGATTAGCTGAAGTATATGATGCCATCATCCAAAAGATACAAGAGCTGTAGGGTGCATTTACACCCCAAGGGTATTTCCTCTGGACAATGTACCGTCAAATTTCGATATGCAAACATGGAAATCAAACATTTTTGAAATATAAAACATGTGTATATGGTTCAATAAATTGCACCCTACGCTATAATATACAAAAAACAGGTAGTCAATGACAGGTAAATACACCTTTAAAACCCTCTATCAACAGATAAAAGCCCAAAAAAGTGACTTTTGGCGTACCAATGTGTATGGGATAGTAGCGACACTACTTTTGTTGCCTATTCCTATGCTGATACCACTCCTTATTGATG
>DQVJ01000254.1 GCA_015661795.1 Sulfurovum sp. | reverse complement strand
GCATTAGGACTAAAGCTACCAAATTTTTACCATGTAGCCATGATAAACAATGAACAAGGTAAAAAACTCTCTAAGTGTGATGGAGCCACAGATGTAATGGATTATAAGGCTATGGGTTACTTGCCAGAGGCATTGCTTAATTTTTTAGTTCGATTAGGCTGGAGTCACGGAGACCAAGAGATATTTAGTCTAGAAGAGATGATAAACCTCTTTGACCCAAATGACATCAACAAGTCCTCTTCTAATTATAATCTTGACAAACTACTATGGCTTAATGCTCACTACATCAAAGAGGCATCTGATGAAAAGCTTATAAGACTACTTAAAGACTTTGGTGTAGACTTAGAGGGTAACGAAAATGCCTCTGCACTTTTGAGAGCTACTAAAGAACGTGGAAAAACACTCGTAGAGCTAGCAGAACAAATCAAGCTCATCACCATAGCACCTACGCAGTATGATGAAAAGTCAGTTAAAAAAGCCTTTAAAGGTGAAGCAAAAGAGATACTCAATTCTTTTGCAGATATGCTCAGTCTAGCAGCACCTACAACAAAAGAAGCTTTTCATTCAGTGATGGAAAAGATAGTAGAAGAAAAAGAGATAGGCTTTGGGAAAATAGGTATGCCTTTACGTGTGAGTCTTATGGGTTCGATGACAGGTTCTGGACTTGATGAGATTATGGCTATTTTGGGTGTGAGAGAGACTATTTCTCGTATTGAGAGAGCGGTAGCTAGTATAGAGTAGAAAGGTTATACCTTTTTACTCTCTTCCAAAAACAGCTCCAAAGACTTCTTAGCCTTCCAATCCATCTTATAGTAAATATGCTCCAAATACCATGTAAGTTGTTTGGGACTGATGCCTCTTTTTTTAGCTTCTCTTTTCAAAATATACTGAGGTATCTTCACTTTTGACTTTGCAAACTTCTTAGCAAGTTGTTCTATGCACTTGCCATGTTTGTTGTAACAAAGTCTAGCAAAGACAAAGGGTAGTCCTGTTTTGTTATACCATGCTTCTGAAAGGTCTATGCCCTCTTCGCCATCTAAGTAGTGCTTGAGTGCTGCGTCCCCTATGAGAACTTTGCCTTGTAGGTTTAAAACTTTTGCTAACTGATTAGAAGTAGCAGAGGCTGGGTCTGCTTGCTTGTCTCCTTTTAAGAGCAAGACAGAGTAGACTTTTTTGTGGGCGATGATGCCTAGGTTTGTACACTTGTACTTAGGTGACTCTACTGAAGAAATGAAGGCTGCGTGTATGGTTTTTCGTTTTAATGCTTTGTTGATTTGAGAGGGGACATCACGTCTGTAATTTAGTGCCATTTTTGTGGCATTGTTTGTGATGTGTTTTTTTAAAAAGATTTGAAAAGGAAGTAGGTTAAGATATGAGATAGAACCAAATAGCATACCAGTAGCCTTTATCTAAAATTATAAATTAAGCATGATTATACCAAACAAGAATTATAATCGCCCTAAGATATAGAGAGGAATTTCTCATGATTAAAGTAGAATTTTTAGGTCCCATAGGAAAAGAACCCATGGAGATAGAAGCTGTAACCCTTGCAGATGTTTCGGCAAAGTTAAAAGAAGATAGCACACTTACTAACTGGCTAGACAAATGTGCAGTAGCACTTAACGACACGATGGTTAACGACCTAAGTACAGCACTTAAAGATGGCGATAGGGTTTCTATCTTGCCTCCTGTATGTGGTGGTTAAATAGTGGAACTCTATGATGGTCCACTAGATACTAAAGAAATCTTTGGTAGATGGCTCGATGAACAAGCTGACTCAAACTATGGTGCGTACATCCCTTTTGTGGGAACTATACGTGCAGAAGGTGACATAGAAGCCTTGAGTTTTGACATCTATGAGCCAGTGCTTCAGAAGTGGTTTGATGCCTGGCAAGAAAAAGCGAAAGCTTTGGGGGCAGTAGTAAAAATGGCTCATGCTAAAGGGGATGTACCTGTGCATACATCTTCGTACATCTCAGCAGTATTTTCGCCTAGGCGTAGAGTAGCATTAGAACTCATAGATGAATTTGTAGAAGACTTTAAAGCCAATGCACCCATATGGAAGTATGATGTGAAAAATGGCGAACGAATATATGCAGCGGATAGAAGTACACCTATGGATGGGTCGGGATTACTTGCTTAACTTGCAGGTTCGATTTTATCGAACATGGACTATATAATATAAATTTAACTTCTGAGGCTTCAGCCGAAGCTTTAGTGAGATGAATTGAAAGATGAACTTTGCTCATTTTTAAGAAAAAGGGATAATATGCTTCACTTTGATGAATCAATACAAATCATACAAGATTTGGAAATAAACAGCTATAAAACAAAAAAACTCTACCTTGTAGATGCTTTAGGGTATGTGTTGGCAGAAGATATTATAGCTGACCATAACTCTCCAGAGTTTCCTACTTCTGCTATGGACGGTTATGCCATCATACATGAAGACATGACGTTGGGTACATTGAGGGTAGGGGGCATAAACCCTGCTGGTTCTGCACTGCAAGAAGAGGTTATAGGTGGTACATGTATCAAAACATTTACAGGTTCACTTATGCCTCATGGTGCAGATACACT
>DQVJ01000245.1 GCA_015661795.1 Sulfurovum sp. | reverse complement strand
AGAGAATTGAAAGTTTTACCTATTTCAGCTATAATTGCGAATTCTAAAAACCCATTTCATACTGAAAAGTAGAAATAGGGTTATTGTTACACTCCTAAAGGACAAAGATTGAACAAACATTTAAATGAGCTTATAGAGCTATCGAAAAATGACTTAGCTATAGACAGCTATAACCCACAACTTGAAGCTGCAGATAAAAAAATGGCAAAAGCACAAAAGAAGATAGATGCAGCACAAAGTGAGCTTGATGAACTTACTACAAGCATCGCAGATAATGAAAAAAAAGTCAAAAGTTTTGATGAACAACTTGTGCTTCTAAATGAACAACTTGCCCTCAATGCAAAAAAGCTTAAAGAGATTACAACAGAAAAAGAGATGAAAGCACTTTCCTTGGAAGAAGACATTGCTAAAGAGAAGATGACATTTGCCAATGAAGAGATAGAAAGACTCCAAAAAATAAATGCTACGAAAGCAGAACTTCTTGTTGATGCCAGTGAAACAGTTAGCACACTAAAAACTGAGTTTGATGCTATCAACATAGAAGTATCTAAAGAAAAATCAGCCATAGAAAAATCTAAAAGCACACTCTTTAAAAAGAGAGAAGAGCTTACTAGAAACTTAGAACAAAAAGTACTTGCATTTTACGAAAAGATACGTATATGGGCAGGTAACACAGCAGTTGTTCCCGTAAAGAAACAAGCATGTTATGGATGCTACATGAAACTAAATGACAAAACATATGCTGAAGTCATCAAAGCTGATGAGATTTGTAACTGTCCTCACTGTGGGCGTATATTGTATTTAGAGCCTGTTACAGCTGAAGCATAATGTAGGATGGGCTTTTCTGCCCACCACAAACATGTTTTAAATTTCTTTGGTGGGCAAGAATGCCCACCCTACATGGGGTGAATATGAATATTTTATTTTTTTATTCCTATTTATTTTTTTCATTTTTAGTCTATATTATTGCCCTCCCTTTTTTGATACTCTTTTCTTTTAAGTCCAAGTATAGACATTCTATTCCTGCACGTTTTTTTCTATGGAAAAATAAAGCTTTAAAGCCTGATGGTATTTGGTTTCATTCTTGTTCTTTTGGGGAAGCAAAAGCCATACACCCTATAGTGGAAATGTTACCACAAGAGCATTTACGTATGAGTACAACAACACAAACAGGCTTTGAAGAGATAAGTAACTATACGCAGAAGAGCAGATACTTACCTTTTGAACCCTTACTTTTTTGGTGGACAAAACCCCAAAAAGTTTTAGTAGTCATGGAAGCTGAATTTTGGTATTTACTTTTTGCACTGGCTAGAAGAAGAGGGGCAAAAACTTTACTCATAAATGCACGCATGTCTGATAAGTCATTTCATAAATATAAGCGTATGAGGTACTTGTATAGACAAATATTTGGGCAAATAGATGAAGTGTATGCACAAACACAAAAAGACAAAGAACGTTTAGAATATTTAGGGGCGAAGAATGTGTTGATTACAGGTAACATCAAGCTCTCAAAATTGCCTAAGCCCACAAGAGAACTTTTAAAGCCAAAAGAGATACTTGTTTGTGCAGCTTCTACACATGAAGGAGAGGAGCGTAGTATTCTTGATGCCTTTGTTGACTTTAAGAAGCAAGAACCAAGTGCTAGACTTGTCATGGCACCAAGACACCCTGAACGTTTTGCAAAAGTAGAAAAAATGATGCTTAAATTTTCAAAAAAGAAAAAGTTTAATACTCAAAAGTATTCAGAAAATAAAAATATGGAAGCAGATATCATCTTTTTAGATGTTTTAGGAGAGTTGGTAAATGTGTATGCCATTTCTGATATCGTTATATTGGGGGGAGCATTTGTACCTGTTGGTGGTCATAATGCTGCTGAAGCTGCACAGTTTGGATGTAAAATCATCTCTGGCAAGCACTATTTCAACCAAAATGACATCTTTGAAGCCATAGAGGGTATTATTATAGTAGAGGCATATAATCTCTCACGTAGGCTTTTGCAATATGGTTTGCTCCCACCTACAAAGATAAAATCTAAAACAGACATCACTCCTATAGTTAAGAGTATAAAAAACGCTATAATAACAGATAAATAAATATCCAAATAGACATCGGACAAAAAATGGCAACAGACAAAGCATACAAAATACTCGCTCTTCAAAAAGGCATCTCTAACAAAAAAGCCAAAGATCTCATAGATAGAGGGCTTGTTTATGTTGAAGACAAAAAAGTAAAGATAGCGCGTGCAGAAATACATACCGAAACATTTTTTCGAGTAGAGTACCCAGCGGATATCGAGATACTTTACCAAGACGAAGACATACTTGCCATAAATAAGCCAGCACAAGTAGACAGCTATGACATACAAGACAGTATAGACGGTGCGATATTACTTCATAGACTCGATCGCGATACCTCAGGTGTCTTACTTTTAGGGAAAAATGAGGCTTTTGTAGAACGGGCCATTAAAGAGTTTAAGGCACGTAGGGTTGAGAAACATTATGTGGCATGGATAGATGGTGTGTTGTATGAAAAAGTGGAGATAAATGAGCCTATCTTTACAGTGAAAAAAGGTAAAGCTTTTTCTCTCATAGACCCTCTACGTGGAAAACCTGCACATAGCATTGTAAAGCCAGAAGAGCTACAAGGTAAGAAGTCTAAAGTCCATATAGAGATAACTACAGGACGTACACACCAGATACGTGTGCACCTTGCACATATAGGACATCCCATCGTAGGTGATGAACAATATGGTAGTCGTACACAGGCAAAGCGTGTACTACTTCACTCAGCAAAGATGAAAATACTTGATTATGAATTTAATGCAAAAGAACCTAAAGAAATCTTACAATATAAATAATTAAATGACGACAAATTCTTCTCTAAGAACCAATTTATCCTCTATATAAATAGTAGCTAGAAAGACATCCTGTCTTTTATAAGTTGCCACACCTTTGGGTGTGCCAGACATGATGATATCTCCATCTTCTAGGCTCATAAAGGTTTCTATTTCTTTTAATATTTCAGAAGGTTTATAGATCATCAAATCATATGTTGCATGTTGTACAAGTTTAGCATTGAGAAAAAGCTTCATTTCTAGTGTTTCTATGTTTCCTTCAAATTTTACAAACTTACTCATAACTGCTGACTTGTCAAAGCCTTTAGCCCTCTCCCAAGGTAAACCTTTTTCTTTCATCTTGTTTTGTAACCCTGCTTT
>DQVJ01000208.1 GCA_015661795.1 Sulfurovum sp. | reverse complement strand
TCATGTGTATATGAAGCTTTTTAAAGACAAAACTATTCGTCGTTATATTTTAAGAAATTTTTTAGAAGAGATACCTTTAATTGGAACAGAAATATTTGTTAAAGATGCTCGAAAAGTTATTCCTTCACTTTGTGTAAATGATTTAAAGTTTTCAGCGGGTTATGGTGGTATGCGACCACAAGTAATAGACAAAAAGAACAGAGAATTACTTTTGGGTGAAGCGAAGATAGAAGAAGATGGACTCATTTTTAACATGACACCTAGCCCTGGTGCTACGAGTTCTTTGTCGATAGCTTTGACAGATACTTTGAGTATTTGTAAAACTTTAGGAGCAAGGTTTAACAACATTAAACATGAAAATGAGATACAAACTCTTAAAAGTTTTTCTGTAAAGAATTTCATAAAAGAAGAGGGAAAACTGGCTTAAGCGTTTCAAATTTTAACCTATAATTTAAATAGTTAAGGCTTATGATATAGAACTGTTACCCTTTAACGTTAATATGTTACTCTGATATAAAAGGGGAGAGAGATGAAAAATAAAAAAACCATTATTACCTATGGAACGTATGATATGTTGCATGAGGGACATATGCGACTGTTAGAACGGGCAAAAGCTTTGGGGGATTACCTCATAGTAGGAGTGACCGATGAGAATTATGACCGTTCAAGAGGAAAGTTGAATGTGGTTGAGAGTACCAAAAAACGTGTCAAATCCATTGAAGCTTTAGATTTTGTTGACAAGGTCATCGTTGAAACCCATAAAAATCAAAAAGTCGAAGACATGCAAAAGTATGATGTGGATATTTTTGCCATAGGTGATGATTGGGTAGGGGCATTTGATTATTTAAATGAGTACACCCATGTGGAATATTTAGCACGTACAGAGGGAATTTCGAGTACCAAGTTAAGAGCTGAAAACTTTGACATGATAAAGCTTGGCATGGTTGGGCTTGGTCGTGATACTCAAGCTTTTCTTGATGAAGCAGCATTTGTATCAAACCTCAAAATAAATCGTATTTTTTCCCGTGATTTTTTAGCTTTAAAAAAGTTTACTAAAAAAAGTGACATCATTAAGTATGGTCATGATAATTATGATGAATTTTTAGATACAAATATTTCAGCTGTTTATATAGATACAGCACTAGAGGAACATTATACCTTTATTCATAAAGCTTTAAAAGCAGGTAAACATGTCTTATGTGAAAATCCTTTAGCACTGAACAAGCGAGAGTTAAAAGAGTTGTTGGCGTTAGCAAAAAAAGAGAAAGTTCTTTTGTTATCAGCCCTTAAAACAGCTTTCCTTCCAGCATTCAATCAACTTTTAAAAGAGTTAGATGAAGGGGTAATAGGGGAGATTAAAGAGGTTCGAGCAACCAGAACATCACTTTATAAAGAGAAAGATTACCCTGAAAGTTTTATGGCACAAGGGGCTACAAATATTTTGTCTTCGTATCCATCACTGCTTGTCAATAAGATTTTAGGAAAAAGTAAAAACATTACATTCTTTGACCAAGGAAATGAGGGGTATGATGTTTCAAATTTAATTGTTAGTAAACATAAAGGTGGTGCTATTGGTATTTCACATGTGGCTACAGGAATTAAGTCTGAGGGAGATGCAGTCATTTCTGGAACCAAAGGTTATGTATATATTCCTGCTCCTTGGTGGCTTACTAAAAAGTTTTATGTCCGTTTTGAAGATGAACATAAATCACAAATCTTTAATTATGAGTTTGATGGTTGTGGACTGCGTTATATGATTGCAGAGTTTTCTTCTCTTATTCAACGTGGAAAACGTAAATCTAAGATGTTAAGCCCATCAGACATGGTAGGGATTAACAGAGTGTTATTGGAATACAATGAACGAAAAGAAAAAGAAAAAGAACAAAAGAAAAAGGAAAAATAGATGATATATGAAGATTATTATATCTTTACACCTGGACCTGTAAAAATGTCTCAGGAGATTATGGATGTTGGGGCAAAGCAAACGCCTTATTTTAGAAATTGTGAGTTTTCAGAGGTAACCTTTGCTTGTGAAAAAGGTTTACTAGAAATGGTGAATGCTCCAGAAGATTCAAAAGTCATTTTTTTGACAGCTTCAGGAACAGCTGGTATGGAGTCTGTAGTTATGAACCTTTTAGGAAAAGATGACAATGCTTTGGTGGTTCATGGTGGTGGTTTTGGAGGTCGTTTTGTGGACATTTGTAACACACATGACATTAAACATACAGACTTTAAAGTAGCCAATACTAATTTGTCAGACATTGAAGCTTTAGCTCCTAAAGGAGACTACACTTCGTTGATTGTCAATGCTCATGAAACTTCTGTGGGACATTTGTATGATTTAAATGCTATGGGTGCTTATGCTAAGACTAATAACATGCTTTATATTGTAGATGCCATTTCTATGTTGGTAACTGATAAACTTGATATGAAAGAGAGTAGCATTGATGTTGTCATTGCCAGTTCTCAAAAAGGTTTGGCACTGCCTCCTGGTTTGACAATGGTTATTTTAGCACCTAGTGCTTTAGAAAAAGTACAAGATATTAAATCTT
>DQVJ01000179.1 GCA_015661795.1 Sulfurovum sp. | reverse complement strand
TTTTCTCTAAAGAGTGAACCCCTGACACGTTTAGGTTCAACCAATCCCAAGTTTGTGGCGATATCCTGCTCTACTGCATGTGTTGCTGTTGCCGTAAAAGCAGCTATGGGGGTAGTAGAAAACTGCTCTTTAAGGAGTGACAAGCGTCTATAGTTTTCCCTGAATTCATGTCCCCATTCAGAAACACAGTGTGCTTCATCTATGACAAAAAAGTTGATGGGAAGCTGATGAAGTAGATTCAGGAAATAGGCATTGGTCAAACGTTCAGGTGCCACATAAAGAAGTTTTATCTCACCCCGACGCAGCTGCTCTTCTATCTCTTGAGATTCTTCAAGTGTCTGCATAGAGCTTAACATAGCTGCAGAGATATCATTCGCCTTTAGCGCCACTACTTGGTCATGCATAAGTGCCAAAAGTGGGGAAACTACTACTGTAATCCCCTCCATTAATAGTGTAGGCAACTGGTAACACAGTGATTTACCTCCTCCTGTTGGAAGTATCATCAATACATCTTCTTTATTTACGATAGCATCTATCACTTCTTCTTGCAAAGGTCTAAATGCACTGTGTCCAAAATAGTGTTTAAGGGTTTCTTTTTTATTCATATTGAAAGTGTAGCAAGTTCATATTTAATCAAAATAAAATATGTCATATTGACATATTATTAGGAGAATTTATAGCCTACACCCCATACCGGATGAAAATAGTTTTGCTCATTTTGTGGGTCTATCTTATTTTTAAGTCTGTTAATAGCAACATTCACAGCATTATCATTTACCCCTTCCCCATCAACACCCCATACCTCATCACGTAAAAAATCTCGAGTGAGTGCCTGGTCGATATGCTGCATAAATGTCTCAAGTAATTTGAATTCAAGGTTAGTAAGCGATACTTCCTTCTTTTCAATCAAAAGATGATTTTTTGACATATCAAGCGTAAGTAGCTTGTATTTTAGTAGTTTATATGTTTTTAAAGCTCCCGAACGTTTAAGGAGCGCTTTGACCCTAAGTATCAATTCTCTGGAAGAAAAAGGTTTACATATATAATCATCTCCACCAGCTTCAAATCCCTCTTCGAGTTCAGCGTCTTTGTCTTTTGCTGTCAAAAAAATCACAGGGATGTCATATCCTACCTTACGTAAGTAGGCAACAAATTCGGATCCTTCCATACCAGGAAGATTTCTATCTACTATCATTAATGAGGGTGTCTCTTCTTCTATAAACTGTTCTACACTATCCGTTGACAAAAATCCCGTGACAGTGTATCCCTCTTTACCTAAATGGTACTCTATGAGTTCTAATATATCTTCTTCATCTTCTATGACGACTATTTCAATCTCTTTATGCATACAGAGATTATAGCAAAAACTATACGTCTATAACTTTCCACCTATACGAGCAAAGATAATTCTCTGTGCTATAGAGTCAAGTCTATCTACAATTTTCAAGTTTTTACGAATATATTTTAGTAAATTAAAGTATTCTTCTGCCAAACCATCAGCCTCACCCATTTTTTGGATCACTGACTTTTCAAGTAATGCATAAATATCATCTGTTTTTGCATACTCTACATCTATCTCTATAGCAAGCTGTTTTATTTTATCATTGTCATCAAAGGTTTCAAACATCTCAATCGTTTTATTAAAAGCATTAATAGTACATCGATTAATACTCAATGAATCTTTGATAAACTGCACAATGTTCGCATCATCTTCAGCCAACATACTCTGCATATTTTTCAAATAATTATTGATATTAGTCTTGATACGGTTAAACGCAGAAGTAATTTTTAAATAAGAGACCATCTCTCTAAGGTCTTTTGCCTCTGGGGTATAACGTGCAAAGACAAGTACTATCTCATTGTCTATTTTCTCTGTTACTTGTCCTATATGCTTAATAGATTTTCTCACCTCTTCAAGCTCTTGTGCATCTGATGATTCTAAGGCTTTAAGTGCATTCTCATTGGCTTGCGCCAATGTTTGTATCACTTCAAGTACTTGATCTCTGACTTCATGTCTTGCTTCTTGATATTGTGTTAACATATTTTATCCCTTCATACCTAATTAGTTTATCCAAATCTACCGGTAATATAATCTTCTGTCAATTTCTTACTTGGATTCAAAAATATTTTCTCCGTTTTATCAAACTCAGCCAAATCACCCAAATACATAAATGCGGTATAGTCACTTAATCTACTTGCTTGTTGCATATTATGTGTCACAATCACCACTGAGATGTCTCGCTTAAGTTCTGAGATTAACTCTTCAATAGCTCCTGTTGAAATAGGGTCCAGCGCAGATGTAGGCTCATCAAAAAGTAATACTCTTGGTCTAAGTGCTACAGCTCTTGCAATACAAAGACGCTGTTGCTGCCCACCACTTAAGCCCAATGCACTTTCTTTCAGTCTGTCTTTTGTCTCTTCCCAGATTGCTGCACCTTTAAGTGCCTTCTCTACCCTGTTTGAGAGTTCTGTCTTGTTTTTAATACCTGATAGTCTTAATCCATAGGCAACATTATCAAATATACTCATAGGAAATGGCGTTGGTTTTTGAAAAATCATTCCTACTTCTTGACGAAGATGAATAAAGTCATTCTCTTTTTTGAGTTCTAAAATATCTTGTTTACTGCCATCTTCTCTATAAAGGTTTATCTTCCCCTCATAGGTATTCCCAGGATACAAATCATGTATCCGGTTCATTGCTCTAAGCAGAGTAGATTTACCACACCCGCTAGGTCCTATCATTGCTGTAATTTTATTTTTTTCTATCGGTAAATTTATGTTATTTAATGAAGGTTTTGGTGCCCCTGCATATATAAATGAAAAGTCTTTCAATTCCATTACCAAGTTTTCTTTTGCCATACTTTATCCTTACTTCTTATTTCTTAATGCAAATCGACCAATCAGATTGATGCACAGAACAATCGCCGTCAATATAAATGAAGCGGCCCAGGCCAACTCTCTACTCTCACTGTCTGGATAGGTAGCCAAATTATAGAT
>DQVJ01000079.1 GCA_015661795.1 Sulfurovum sp. | reverse complement strand
TTTAGAAGTAATAGCAGCATATCCATATCCACACCCTACACGGGAAAGTCGTTTTTTTAACTTTTCAAGGATATTGGCATTCTCAACTTCTTGTAAGCCAAGTATATCTGCATCCAAATCACAAATGACTTCTGCCACATGATTCAGTTTGACTTCCACCATACGTTTTGTCCAGTTGTGTTTTTTTGTATAGTCATCATACTCAGTACCTACATACTGGGCATCAAAGAGATTTTCTACGTTATAAGTGGCTACCTTAAAGGGGTTGGTAAAGAGTAAGCAGGGAAGTAGTAAGAGTAATAAATATTGCAAAAAATATCCTATTTTTTTGCTATTGTATCAAAGTCTAAAAGAGAAATGAAAAAGTATGACATATTGCCATACTCTTTACATCTTAGCCAAACATTTTACCAAGCATATCCATCGCCCCTTTTGGACCACCAACATTGGCAAGCATTTCATCTAACATACCCCCTTCTCCTGATGTAGCTTGATCCACCACTTGAGGCAGTGCATCTGAAAGCGCCCCTTTTGCACTCTCTTCTGAAAGTCCAAGTTGTGAAGCAAATTCTGAAATTTTATCTGAACCAAGAAGATCGCTAATCTGATCCATAGAGATAGAAGCATTTTCACCATTTCCCAACCATGAACCTACTATCTCGCCTAAACCATTTTGAGACAGACCACCTACCAGTGCGCCTAAGTCAAGTCCACCCTCTTCATTGCCTATAAGTTTTCCCAGTGCATTTGCAATGTCATCCATATCTAACCCTGTGGTTGCATCATCACTGTTACCCTGAATGAGTGAAGCACCCACTTTTAATAAATCCATCAAATCCATATCTTTCTCCTTAAATTTATATATATATTTAGTATATCTAAAAAGGTTTATGAAAGCTTAATAGAGTCTTCAAGTAGAGCTATTTGTTTTCTTTCCAAAAGAGCCGTAAGGGTACGTTTAAAGTTCTTTTTGCTCATGCCGAACATTTTTTTTATCTCTTCTGCATCACTCTTATAGGTAAAAGACAACTCTCCATTGGCTTCTTTAAGTAACTGAATAACTGTTCCCTCGCCTTCATCTATTTTTGCTTGTTTTCCAATAGGTTGTAAAGAAAGGTCAATTTTAAAATCTTTTCTTACATTTTTAACATACACTTTTTTTCTGTCACCTATACGAATTTCTTCAAAAATTTCATTGGTAAAAAGCATACCTTCATATTGGTTATCTGCTACAACTTTATAACCTAAGGGTGTTTTTGCCAAAACAATAGCCTCTAGCACTCTGTTTTTATGCAAACCTTTCATGTCACGATTAAAATATTTACCTATTTTCTGTGTAGCGTAAAGCCTGTTTGTTTGTTCATCTAAACACACACGTAACAAATACTTTTTTCCTACAGTAAAATGCTCTTTTTGCTGAGACAAGGGCACAAATAAATCTTTAGGTAGACCCCAATTTACAAAAGCGCCATAGGCTTTGTAATCTACCACGGTAAAGTATCCATACTCTCCTAACTTTGCATAAGGCATTTTGGTCGTTGCCACAGGTCTGTCTTCAGAGTCTGTATAGATAAAAACATCTAAAAGAGAACCCATGGGCATCTCGTCTTCCATAATGTAAATATTTGGTAAAAGTACTTCGCTCTCATCTTTAGCTTCTAAAAAATATCCATAGTCTGTATCTCTCATAACTTCAAGTGTGTTGATTTCGCCTATCTTGATATTCAGGTTCTTTGATTTTGTTTGGGTGGGTTGATTTTCCATCGTGTTATTCCGTTTCATTTTAAATTCTGTGATGCACTCACATTATATTGATGGCATTATAACTAAATTTTTTTAGATATAATTCACTAAAAAAGGAAATCCTTCATGCTACCAAATGTACTGACAAAAACATCAACCACTAAAAGTGGTAAAAAAGTAACCCATCTTGCCTGGTGGGTTACGCTCCTACTCTCCTTGGCACTTGCCATTGGGACATGGAATCCATCGGGGAATCACTTTATTCACTACATCTCCAATGTAGATGACATATTTTCAGGATTTAAACCTTTTGGTATCCTACTTATGATGGCACTTTGGTTACTTGCTATTAAATCTATCTTCCAAAGTTTAGGTTTTTTCGGTGCACTGATTACAGTGATTATCATCGGCGCTTTTATTTGGGGACTACAGCAATATCATATCATAGATGTAAGTAATTTTGAACAGGCAGGATGGGCAGCTACCATTGGTATAGGATTACTTATTTGGTTTGGACTCAATGCCTCCATTATCTGGAAAAAACTAACCGGCGTTTACACAACAGATGCAACATCTGAAGACCTTTAGCATATTATGCTATAGTGCGAAATAAATTACTCAAGGAATATCATGGAATACAATGAACTCAATGAAGAAGAAAGAAAAGTAATTCTTAACAAAGGAACGGAACGTTCTTTTTCCGGTGCATATTGGAACCACTATGAAAAAGGTACCTATACTTGTAGACAATGTAATGCAGAACTTTTCCCTTCTGACAGTAAATTTGATTCTTTTACCGGATGGCCAAGTTTTGATGATGCGATAGAAGGTGCAGTAAAAGAAGTTTTAGAAGCTGACAGTGGTCGTACAGAAATAGTCTGTGCTTCCTGTGGAGGTCATTTAGGACATGTCTTTAAAGGTGAGGGAATGACAGATAAAGACACACGTCATTGTGTCAATTCTCTCTCTTTAGACTTTAAAGCAAACGACTAAGTTCACACTTTTACTCTTCACTTATTTGCGAAACACTTTCTAAATGTTTCGCAAACTCTTCTGGTCCTATAAATCCTGTTAATGATTTTTCAGGCAACACATTGTTCTGCTTATCAAAAAATATAATGTTTGGCGTACCAAAGAGATCAAACTTTTTAAGCAGTGCCTTATCATCATCACTATTGGCTGTAAGGTCTATCTTGATAAAAGTAAATTTTTTAAGTTGCTCTTTTACCAAAGGATGAGGAAATGTAATCTCTTCAAGTTCAGTACATGCAGTACAAGAGTCTTTCCCAAAATCAACCACTACAGGTTTATCTGAGTCTGCAACTTCTTTCATTAAACGTTCAACAGAATAGCCTAACGATCCCATTTTATCTTCTACAATATCTATGGCTACTGCTTTACTGGAAGTAAATCTTTCAAAAGGTCGTAACATCGAGTTCGCTCCACTCACTGCCCCTATAAACAATGAAGCTCCATACAGTAACATAGTTAACGCAAAAAGCTGAAAAAGTTTAGTAGCACCTTTTGTTTGGCCGCTGTCATTAAATACTCCCATATAAATGGCTGTACCCATAAAAAGAAGTGCCCACAACACAAGTGTCACGCCATCAGGTAAAATACGAGAAAGCATAAATACTGCCAACATCAACATCATCACACCAAAAATCTGTGAAATACGTGTCATCCAACCACCCGGTTTAGGC
Organism: Sulfurovum sp.; assembly: GCA_015661795.1. GTDB lineage: Bacteria > Campylobacterota > Campylobacteria > Campylobacterales > Sulfurovaceae > Sulfurovum. Next base: position 539 of record DQVJ01000079.1, on the reverse strand, counting down.
ATAAATTTACCAGCTCCTATCCCTACAAGTAAAAGTGGCATACCCATACCCATACTCATCATAAAAAGTGCTGCACCACCAAGAAATGCATCTCCAGTATGGGAGATAAATATCACTGCTCCGGAAATAGGTGCTGCCGTACATGGTCCTACTATCAAAGCAGAAAGAGCACCCATAATCGCTGTTCCAAGGATACCTTTGCCTTGTGCTTCATCACTCGTCTTACTTATCTTTGTTTGCCATGATGTGGGAAGACCTATTTCATAATAACCAAAAAGTGACAATGCAAGGGCTACAAATACACCTGCGAAAACTGTAAGTACCCATGGGTTTTGCATAGCAGCTTGTAAATCTGCACCAAGGAGACCTGCTACCAACCCTATAACAGTATAGGTCAAAGCCATAGAAAGTACATAGACCAATGAAGTAAAAAATGCTCGCATTACTGAAGGTTTTTCATCCCCTTTTTGTTGTGAGATAATGATAGAAGACAAAATAGGAATCATAGGGAAAATACAAGGAGTGAGTGAGAGTAATAA
>DQVJ01000261.1 GCA_015661795.1 Sulfurovum sp. | reverse complement strand
GTACGGACAAGAGGGTTAATTTCTATCATTTCAGCATCTAGTTCCATATAAAGTGTAAATAGCTTTTGAGCAAAAGAGATAATCTTTTTTTGTTCAGCCTTATCTGTAATACCAAGACCAAAAGCTAACTCTCGACCATGAAACCCTTGAAAACCTATAGCAGGATCTACATGGATAGTAATGATTTTTTCTGGGGTATTTTCTGCAACATCTTCAATGTTCATACCACCTTCAGTTGAAGCCATAATAAGAGGCATTTCTAATTTTCTGTCAAGTACCACGGAAAGATAAAACTCATCTTTAATGTCTGCACCATCTTCAATGTAAAGTTTTTGAACAAGCTTACCTTCAGCAGTTGTTTGGTGTGTTACCAAGGTCATGCCAAGTATTTCATTTGATAGTTCTCTTACTTCATCAAGTGATTTAGCAAGTTTTACACCACCTCCTAAACCACGACCACCTGCGTGTATTTGAGCTTTTACAACCCATACTGGGCCACCCAACTTTTTAGCTGCTTCTACTGCTGCATCTACACTCTCAGCCATTATACCTTTTGGTGTTGGTACACCATATTTAGCAAAAATTTCTTTTGCTTGATACTCATGAACATTCACTTCGTACTCCTTATTTATAATGAAAGGATTATAGCGTTTTTGTCAATAAATGATGATTAAATGATGAGTTTTAAAGGAGGTTTAACGCGAATGTGCCGTGTATTTACACAGCACAAGAAAAGAATGCTTTGAGTTATTAGAGCTTAGGTGCTATCATTTCTTCTGGTTTTACATTTTTTTCAAATTCTTCAGCCGTCATAAATCCAAGTGCTACTGCTTCTTCTTTCAATGTAGTGCCATTTTTATGAGCAGTTTTTGCAATTTTAGCCGCATTTTCATATCCAATATGTGGATTAAGTGCAGTAACTAACATAAGAGAATCATTTAAAAATCTATCTATATTTTCTCTAATTGGTTCTATACCTTGTGCACAGTTTTTATCAAACGAGTTCATAGAATCTGTAAGAAGCTTGATAGACTGAAGTACATTAAAAGCAATAACAGGCTTAAATACATTGAGTTCAAAATTACCTTGAGAAGCTGCAATACCTACTGTTGCATCATTACCCATCACTTGTACTGCTACCATCGTTATAGCTTCAGCCTGTGTAGGATTAACTTTTCCTGGCATGATGGATGAGCCTGGCTCATTTGCAGGGATTTCTATCTCACCAAGTCCACATCGTGGTCCTGATGCTAGCCATCTGATGTCATTGGCTATCTTCATGAGGTTTGCTGCAAGGGCTTTTAAAGCTCCTGAGAGTACTACTTCTGCATCATGTCCTGTAAGTGCATGAAACTTGTTAGGTTGAGAAACAAAACCATAGTTCTTAGCCATAAAATCATTAAGTTTTTCAGAAACTTTTTGCGAAAACTCTGGATGAGAATTAAGTCCTGTTCCTACTGCTGTACCACCAATAGCAAGTTCTTTACAATAAACAAGTGCATCATTAATTTGCTTGAGGTTTGTATCTAGCATCGCAACATAACCAGAAAGCTCTTGTCCTAAAGTAAGAGGTGTCGCGTCCTGTAAGTGTGTTCTACCTATTTTTACTACATCAGAAAATGCTTTTGATTTTGCATCAAGCGTAGATTTAAGTTGCTTTAATGCAGGAATAAGACTATCAGTCACACCTACGACTTGCGCAATACGCATACCTGTAGGGAAGGTATCGTTAGAGCTTTGTCCTTTGTTTACATCGTCGTTTGGGTGCACGAGGTTCTCTTTAGTAAAGTCTCCCCCTAAAATTTCAGTGGCCTTGTTGGCTACGACTTCATTCATATTCATATTTGACTGCGTACCTGAACCTGTTTGCCATACGACTAGTGGAAAGTTATCATCTAGTTCGCCTGCCAAAATAGTATCACAAGCTTTTGCAATAGCTCCAGAAACATCATCAGACATGCGTCCTAAATCATTATTGACCAAAGCACATGCTTTTTTCAAGTTTGCAAAACCATACACAACCTCTAAAGGCATTTTTTCATTACCTATCTCAAAATTATGTACTGAACGTTGTGTTTGAGCAGCCCAATATTTATCCGAAGGGACTTTCATCTCACCCATCGTATCTTTTTCTATTCTAAATGACATTTTATTCCTTAATCAAAAAATTTCTTCTCTTTGAGTACATTTATCATGCTTTTGACTGAGTCAACACTTTTAGCAAATTTTCTCTTTTGATTGTCACTAAGTGTCATCTCAAAAAGCTTTTCAACACCATTTGCCCCAAGTGCAACTGGCACACCAGATACTACATCAGAATGTCCATAGTGTCCATCAAGAAGTACTGCACAAGGATGAATCTGCTTCGTATCTTTTAAAATAGCTTCAACCATAATAGCTGTAGATTTTGCTGGTGCATAGTATGCCGAACCCGTTTTAAGATATCCAACGATTTCAGCTCCACCACTTTTGGTTCTTTCTACAATTTCAAGTATCTCTTCTTCATCGAGTACGTCTGTAAGAGGTACACCTGCAACAGTCGAAAACTTAGGAAGAGGAACCATATCATCACCATGACCACCCATCACAGCAGCACGAATTTGCCCTGCCCCATAACCAATTTTTTCGTGTATGAAGTGTGCCATTCTAGCACTATCTAAAATTCCTGCCATGCCGATCACTCTTTCTTTAGGAAAACCTGACTCTTTAAGTGCCACATAGGTCATCACATCTAGTGGGTTTGAAACCATAATGATAATAGCATCTGGCGCATGCTCTTTTACATCTGCAACCACTTCTTTAGTGATTTCTGCATTTATCATAAGTAAGTCATCTCTACTCATGCCTGGTAGTCTTGGAGACCCTGCTGTGATAACTACTACGTCTGAACCAGCTATTCCAGAAGCATCTTCTGCTACAGAGACTAGTGTGTGCATACGTGCAGCATTTGCTGCTTGTGACATATCAAGTGCTTTACCTTTGGCTATTTCTGCGTTTCTGTCACGTAGAACAATCTCATGGCATACTCCACGCATTGCTAATGCATAAGCAACTGTAGCACCTACATTACCAGCACCTATAATGGTGACTTTTTTACCTTTTTTCATATATATCCTTAAAGTGAGAACTATAGGGGACCTCAAAAGCAAAACATAAATCATAAGTGTCATTTATCAATTATGCTTTGCGACAAAAGAGGTTATCATCAACCCTATGCTAGGTGAGACCAATGTCTCATATGTATCTTTTTTTACACTAGATACAAAGAAGTGTTATACAAGGGGATACAATGAAGTAAACCCTTATATGGAAGATTTACTATATAGCGTCAATAATAGCATTAAGCGTAGCAGAAGGACGCATCGCCTTAGAAGCTAACTCATCATTTGGATGGAAGTAACCACCGATATCTTGCGCTTTACCTTCAACAGCAAGAAGCTCTTCAATGATTTTGTCTTCATTGTCTTGAAGTGCTTTAGCAACAGGAGCAAATTTAGCAGCAAGCGTTGCACTTGCACCT
>DQVJ01000218.1 GCA_015661795.1 Sulfurovum sp. | reverse complement strand
CAGTAAGGATATGCAATGAAAAAAATACTTTTTATCACTTTCCTCATAACATTACTCAATGCAGGAGAACCCATGAAACATTTTTATGACTTTAAGGCAAACGCTATTAGCGGTGAAATGATTTCCATGTCAGCTTACAAAGATAAAGTAGTGCTTGTTGTCAATGTAGCAAGCCAATGTGGTTTCACCCCACAATACAAAGGTTTTGAAAAACTTTACAAAAGCTATCAAAAAAAAGGTTTTGAAATTTTAGCTTTCCCTTCCAATCAATTTGGAGGACAAGAACCAGGATCAAATGAAGAAATACAAAAATTCTGTACCGTCAAGTTTGATGTAACTTTCCCTCTTTTTAGCAAAATAGATGTCAATGGTGACAATACCCATCCCTTATTTAGATTTCTCAAAAAAGAAGCCACAGGATTTTTAGGTACTGAGGGAATTAAATGGAATTTCACAAAGTTTCTTATCGACAAACAAGGAAAAGTTATTGAACGCTATGGTTCATCCACTGAACCTGAAAAAATAGCCAAAGATATTGAAGCATTGTTACAATAATTTTTTTCTTTACAGTTTTTTCAAAAATGCAGTTTTTAAAAATATCATTGTTCCGTTTACCCGTCCCTGAATATGTGTCGAGTCTCCTGGAGCCATACGAATATTTTTAACTGTTGTACCTTGTTTCGCTGTAAACCCTGCACCTTTTACGGGTAAATCTTTAATGATACTCACTGAATCACCCTCAAATAAAAGATTACCGTTACTGTCACGTGTTGGCACTGCTTCATCTTTTTCCAAATCTTCTTCAGCCCATGTTCTTACGTCATCTTCTAAATAGAGCATATCCAGCTGATCTTGCGCACCTAGTTTACTCAAAATCCTAAAAGCCATCACTTGTACAGCCGGTTCTGTACTCCACATAGAATCATGTAAACAGTTCCAGTGCTTTTCATTTGCTACTGGGTCTTCCAAACTGCTTGCACAGATAGCACAAATGGTTATATTCTCATCTCTTGGCACAACGTTATATACTGATAAATCCTCTTTGTTTCCACATAAATCACATGCCATTACTAAATCCTTCAATAAAGTAACATATTTTACTCTATTTGTTTTAATCTAAACTCCATTACCCTTACTTTTTGAGGGACACTGTTCTTTTAATTTTTTCAATTCTCCTCTTAGTTTCCGTTTTTCATCTTCAGTGATGGTATGTAATTTAAGTTTTATACGTATTTTTCTCATTTCTTTTTGGATATTATTTTTCATCATTATCCTTATATAATACACAGTCTTCTTTCCGTAAGCACTGCTTTAAATAGTATAAAGATGCCTTGTTTAAAGTAAAACTCTCTAAAAATATAGACATTTCATGTTTGTCTATAACACTGTCAAAAGGTTTTATGTAAAACAAATACTGTTGAGGTGTTATTTGACCCGTTTTATAACACTGGTATAAAGAATCCCTTTGTCTGTAAAGATCTTCAATCGTATAGATATATATCATTATTCTTCTGTTTTACTTCCAGATGCTGTTTTACCCGCCTGTTCCAACCAATAATGAGCCTTATCAATATTTTTTTCTACCCCATTTCCATGGTAATATGCCAATGCTAAATAGAGTTGAGCCTCCAAATCATTATGTTGTGCTTTTAAGAGTAAGATTTCTATATCTAAACTCTTATACTTATTAAAGTCTAACATCATTTCTCCTTCTATTTTTATATAAAAAGTATAGAAATATTTGAAGTATTTGATAAGGTCATTTAGAAAATATAATTTGTGGAAATATGACGTGTTAACAACACCCTCAAGAAATGACATCTGTACGTAGGCATAGTTTTGTGTAAATAAGTGACCGAAGCAATACAACCTATCACTTCAATAGTAACATACGTCCTAAAAATCCAGCTGTTGACGTATATCCAACTTCTGTAAATTGTAACATACCTTTTGCATCATACATAAATGTGGTAGGGTAAGCTTCCACTTTAAACTTTTTAGCCCACTGACCTGCACTGTCATTTAAAACGTTAAAGGTCAATGAATTTTCTTTCATGTACCTTGCTATCTTTTCATTATTACCTGAGTTTACAGCAACTGTCAACACTTCATATTTTTTCGAAAGTGCTTCAATATTAGGCGACTCCAATTTACAAGTTGGACACCATGTAGCCCAAAAATGTATCACCAAAGGTTTACCACTTTTTAGTCTATATTTACTACCATCCAAAAGTTTCACCGTTTCTTGAGGTATATGATTTGAAGTTAATTGTGGTTGACGAAAAAAACTTATTATATTTATTAATATAATAAAGAATATACTACCTACTATTATCTCTTTGGCTAATTCTCTAATCCGTGTCAAACCTTTAACCTTTGAAGTCTATTTTCTAACTGTTCTATATAAACTCCTCCATAGAGTGCAACATGCACCAATAACGGATACAGTTGATACATAGGTACTTTTAGCTCATAAAAATCCACACTTAAAGCATGTACTTGGGTGTATTCTCTAAAGAATGTCTCACCAAATGTATTAAAAAGCAAAATGAATGCCAACTCCATCTCTTTATCTCCATAATATATTGCAGGATCTATAAGTGTCATACTGTTAATATTAAACAATATATTTCCATTCCAAAGGTCTCCATGTAAGAGTGAAGGTTTAATAGTTGACATATCTATACGCTTATATAAATCAGCACAAAGCCTCTCTATCCTATCCAATATATCTTTAGAAATCTCTCCTTTTTCATAACAGATTTTCGCTATAGGTATGATACGCATTTGTCCAAGAAAAAGTGCCCAATTGTATTGTGTTTGTTCATTCTTTTGCTGGAAGGGTCCTATAGTAGTATCATAATAATATCCATACATTCTACTCTCATTGGTCACAGAATGAAGCTTTGAAAGTACACTAGCTGCTACTGTCTCCCGTGTCTGTTTGGCTACTTTTTTTGTTTCAATATACTCCATCAATAGCTGAGTCTTTGAAACATCATACACTGCTGGAACAGTGATACCATATTTATTAATATCTTTCAACATATCGGCTTCTGTCTGAAGCCTGTGAGAAGGTTCTGATGTTTTAAGTATATAAGATTTATCTACTGTTTTTATTTTATAGATATCTCCTATTTGTCCTTGCATGAAAAAGTCAATGGAAAGGATATCCTTATCTAAGACATCAGAAAGTTGTGCATAAACTAAATCCATCTATCCTATATCCAAACCATCCCAAAACTCATCATAATCCAAGTTTGTCATAGTGGCATCTTCTTCTATACCTTTTTCTATAAGCTTGTTTTGTTCTCTGTCAAAATACTGTTCAAGTGCTTCTTCCAACATCTTATTGATATCTTTATGCAGTAGTTCAGAAAATGCTAAAAGGTTATCTACTGTATCTTGCTTTAATTCTAAATTTATTGTGTTTTTATAAAGTGTATTTTCCATATAAGTATTTTAGCATACCTACATGGAGTACACAAGGCTTACATAGAGATATTCTAAACTACACATATTATTTTATTCAAAAGGCTTTATGTTATGTATATAAAAAATCATTTACCCACTACTCTAGCTTGTATCACATGTTTAGTAACTTTTAGCCCTGCAGAAGAGTTTTTAGACAATTTTCAAGGACTATGGGCTGTAGGGGGGAATGTATTGCAAAGTAACTATATAAATACAAATACTGAAACTACCTTAGCACCCTACATCTTTGGTAGCTTTGGTACATTACGTATAGAAGCCAATAGAGTTTTGTACTCACTCTATAGTACCCATACCTATAGTATACTTGCCACAGGTAATTACCGTTCTCAACAGTATTCAGAAGAATTAAACAAAAACAGAAGCATCGAACTTGGTTTAACCCTTGATGTATCTTTATCTTATGGGTTTAATTCACGATTTACCATTTTAGGTGATGTTTCGGACACGCATAACGGGTATGAAATAGAAACACTGATATACAGACATGACTCTATATCTAAACTCTCTATACTCACTGCACTAGCAATACAATATCAGGACAAAGACCTTGCAAACTACTATTACGCTACCAACAATTATGCAGCAGATGATGGCTATGTTTTTGAGGCTGAAGTCATCGCTACCTATCCTATGGGTGATTTTTCTGCATTTGCAGGTCTACGTAGCTATTGGTATGGAAGTAATGTATCAAACTCCCCTCTAGCCAACTCATCAAATACTCTTTTAAGTTTTTTTGGTATAGGATATAATTTTTAAAGGACATATAATGCAACAAACATTTGAAGTACTAAACGTAAAGTGTGGAGGCTGTGCCAACACGCTTACTACTAAACTAGCAGACAAGTTTGGTGAAGTCACGGTCAACCTAGAAGTAGAACCCAGACAAATCACGCTTGATGTAGAAGAGTCCAACATCCCTGCCCTTCGTGAAGCACTAAAAGGTTTAGGTTATCCTATGAGTGATGAAGACTTAACTGCTATGGAAGGATTTACGACTACTGCGAAGAGTTTTGTTTCTTGTGCTGTTGGGAAGATGAATTCATAATTTACTCCCCAAACAGATAAATCAAATCAGGAAACAAAACAATAATCAATAACGCCAAAAGTTGTAACCCTATAAACGGCACTACACCTCTATATATCTCCCCCGTTTTCACTTTATCACCCGCTGCACCCTTTAGGTAGAACAAAGCAAAGCCAAAAGGTGGGGTTAAGAAGCTGGCCTGTAGGTTCATGGCTATGAGTATGGCAAACCAGATGGGGTCTATGCCTAGCAGGGCTACTATGGGTACGAGTATAGGCACTACCACAAAGGCTATCTCTATGAAGTCTATGAAGAAGCCTAGCAAGAAGATAACCAGCATCGCTATAAGTATAAATGTCCAAACGTCGCCTTGTTCTCCTGCAAAAAATGCCATAGCCATGTCTCCACCGCCTAGCTCTCCAAACACAAGTGAAAATGCCGTAGCCCCGATGAGTATCATAAATATCATCGCAGTCAATTTAACAGTTTCAATGCTAGCGTAGCGCAGCATTTCATAAGAAAAAGTCTTTTTATACATAGCCAATGCTACAGCACCCAAGACCCCAATGGCAGCCGACTCAGAAGGCGAAGCAATGCCTGCAAATATAGACCCAAGTACCACCCCTATAAGCAGTAGTGGTGGAATTATCTCTTTGACTGCCTCTTTGACTATGTCTCCGTAAGGTTCATCTGACTCTATGGCAGGGGCTAGGTCTTTGTTAAGGTATGAAATGATGAGAATATAGAGGACATACAACCCTATGAGTAACAGCCCAGGCACTACAGCTGCACGGAACAAATTTCCCACGCTTAGGTGCATTTGGTCTCCAAGTATGATGAGTACTATAGACGGAGGTATAAGCTGTCCTAACGTACCAGACGCAGCGATGCTTCCACTTACTAGTTCGGGGCTATACTTGTGCTTTAGCATGAGAGGTAGGGCAATGAGAGACATCATCACTACTGATGCCCCTACTATGCCTGTACTAGCAGCGAGTATCGCCCCTACAAGTACCACAGAGATAGCAAGTCCACCACGTACAGAGCCAAAGAGCTTAGCCATACTTAACAGTAGCCCCTCAGCCATCTTAGACTTTTCGAGTATCAACCCCATGAGTATGAAGAGTGGTACAGCCATGAGCGTGACGTTCCCCATGATACCGTACGTTCTGTAAGGAAGCATCTCTAACACCCCTAGCCCTACCTCATCTGCTATGAGAGCAAAAAACAGTGCTGCCCCAGCAAAAACAAAAGCCACTTGAAAACCAAGCATGAGTAACACCAAAGCCATAGCAAACATGAGAAAGACTGGGTCAAACCAAAATGCCATACGGTTGTACCAAGCGATATACACAAGGGTAGCCACAAGAGCAATACCAGCAAATGTTTTAATGAGTGCTTTTTTATTTTCTAGTCTGTGGTAAGCCTTTATTACTTCAGAAAGTGCTTGAAGTACTAGCAATACAAAACCCACAACTAACACAGCCTTTATAGCCCAACGCTCTGTTAGCCCTCCTGGGTCAGAAGAGACTTCATGTTGTAGGTAAGACTGCATGGTCATATCTACCGCATCATTTAAAAATAGTAGTGAAAATGGCATAACTAGTAACAACATGGAGAGTATCTGCATTATCATCCGTGTGTCTTGAGAGTATCGTTCAAAAAAGATGTCTACTCTTACGTGTTTGTCATGTTTGAGTGCATAGCTAAACCCCAGTAAAAACACCATATCAAAAAGATGCCACTCTATTTCCTGCAGGGCTATGGAGCCTGCTGAGAAAAAGTAACGCATCCCAGCATCATAGGATACCAGAAGTGAAAGTAGCACTATTAAGACAGCTGCAAACAATCCAGAGTATTTACTGATATTATCTAAGTAATAGGAAAATTTTAGATTCATTGTATTCTTTTTTATATATAAGGTCTAGAAAAAATTTAGAGATTCTTTTTTCTAATATTTTTATTAGTATATCATAGATACCATGTTTCTTTCATCAAAGAAAATTAACATACCCATTTCTCTTTTACCTATGATTTACTATACTTTTTTGACCCTTAAACTTTAGAAATCTAAGCTATAATTTAACACAAAAAAAGAATGGATAATTATGGTTATAATAGGTATAGGAAATGTACTACAAAAAGATGATGGATTAGGAGTATACGCAGCTACATACCTCAATGAGAACTATACTTTTTCACAAGAAATTCAGATAATCAATGGTGGCGTTGAGGGAATACATCTTCTCAATATTCTAGAAGAGAATGATCATATTGTTATATTAGACTGTTTACAACTCAACGATGCTCCTGCTTCAATCTATGCAATACCTGCTCAAGAAATTTCTGGCTATGGTCTTAACAATGGAGGCGCTCATGAAATCGGCATACTTCAATGTATGGATATGTTGGAACTTCAGGGTAAAGAAATTCCAGAAGCCATTGTTATCGGTATTGTTCCAGGTGAAGTCACCTTTGAATTTGGCTTAAGTAAAGTGCTTGTAGATGCTTTTGAAGGGTATATCTCTGTCGTACTGCAGTATCTTAACAAGCATGGCATACAACATACAAAAAAAGAAACCCTTACAGCACTTACAGAAATCATGGATAGAGCCAAAGACCCTTCAGGTGTTATGATTTAACAATACTGGTTTCCCAGCCATCATACAATGCATCATGTGCCTCAGCAATATCTATAAGATTCAATGTAATAGCATCTATATCATGATAAAAAGGTTTATCTAATCGATAAAAGTCTAGACCCTTCACCCCATCTTCATTTTCTATTTCATCTTTTATTTTATACCCTTTAGCTAAAAGTGTTTCGACAAGTGCTTCTTTTTTATCTACAGAAGGCATAAATATTTTGTGTTCTATAGCACGTGCCAAATGTAGTCCATCTCCCTGTTCCCTTAAGTTATCACATACCTTATGGTTTTGTATCAGCTGCCACTCTCTTGCTGTTGGATAAAGTAGCTTGTGATAATAGTTCCAGTCTACATCTTCTTGATGTCCATTGGTAATATCATAACTTGTATGTTCATTAAGTGCAAACTCTATGAAGTCGGGCCAATTGTATGTATACTGCACATAATATAAAAATGTCACATAACCATCAGAGATAATACGCCCAACATATTTTCCTATACGAAATTTAATCATAGAAGCTTCAAGTTTATCTTCCATAAAAAGTATTTCTGGTTCTTCATTTTCTGAAAGTAACCCATTTTCATTAGGCTCTTTAAGCTTTGCTTTTACAAAAGCCACTGTAGGATATGAGTATTGTATCTCTTCAAGTTCCATGGAAATACCAGCATTAAACTGTATAGAAGCTGGTTTCCCCTCCAGGTTTTTCATATATAGTTCCCAATATTCTTGCATCATAACTTCCTTTAATTCATTTCTAAACTCATGAGGTACATATCTTCCCCATCAAGTACTTTTACTCTTAGACTCTCGCACTTCACACAGAAATATCGTACTTCATCCACCTCAAAAACATTACCACAATCTTTACACTCAAGTTTCAACTTCTGAGGATTGATGACAAATTCTGCACCATCACATATCGTTCCCTCTTTAAAGGTATCAAAAGCTGTTTGGAGCAAATGTGTTTCTATACCTGACATTGCACCTATCTTAGTGATAACCTTAGTCACTTTGCTAGCATCGTTTTGTGCTGCTATCTCTTCGCACTGATTGAGTAGTGCTTGTACGACACTATATTCATGCATATATTCTATCCTTTGTTGTTTTTAATTTTAATCTTTTAGGTGTCTCTCTTGGACATATTTTATAGACAAAATCACGTCTTAACGCATGAAATTCACTCTTTTTATCCCAAAATTCAGGATGCATGACTTCGATTTCTTTCTCTTTAAAAGCTTCTATTTGTGCTTTATTGGCTTCAATATAGTCTTCTTTATCCCAAATAAAGTCATCATTATACTTAGATATTGCAAAAGTGTGTAAATTATCATCATAATGCTCATGCGCATAGACTTCATCTACCATACCCAAAATTTTTGCTTCCTTCACAGAAAGGGGTAAACACTCATCCAATAGTTGTTGTGCCTTTTTTTCACCTATCCGCTTAGATAAACTGTAAGTATGATATTCACTGCCACTTAATCCTAAAGTTTGGTAATGAGGGTTTAATACTACACCCTCTCGCGCTACTACAAAATCACATGCAAGCCCCATAAAAACACCCCCTGCACCAGCATTACGATGAAAAGAAGCAATGGTAACCACTTCTTCAGCATACAGTATAGATGAGACTAAATCATTCATTGCATTGATATTTGCCCATCCATCTTCACCCTGTTTTGCAGAATCCTCAAGTATATTTAGATGTATCCCATTTGAAAAAAAATCCATACCCCCCATCAATACGAGTACTTCACATTCTGTTTTTAAATATTCTACAGCATATTTAAGTCGTATACATTGTTCAGCACTCATAGCACCATTATGGAAATTAAAATATAAATAGGCTACATTGTCACGTCTTTGTACACTCACCTCATAAAAAGTATCATAAGATTTGTCAAATACCAATGGCAAACGATCTTCTTTTATACCTTGCAGTTTTTCCTTTAGTACATACGTAGCAGGGAGCTTAAACTTTCCAACTTCCCTAAGATGACTTACCCATACAGCACCATCAATGGTACCCAAACAAATGGCACCATCTCGTTTGGCCAATATTTCTTTAGGCTCTCCAGTAAACTTATCCTCTTTATGTGCACCAAATAAATAACAAGGAACCTCTAAAATTGTATCTAATACACCAGGAAAAGAATCAGATAAATAAATTTTTTCAATAATCGTTTGGGTAGTGTCATTGTACCAATCTATCGCTCTTTTTTCTTGTGTAAATTTCTCATGTATAGGATTTAAAACTTGGGGTAACACTGTTCCATTTTTTAGATTCTCAAAAAATAAACCTAATGCTTTTAAAGAACTATACACTATTTCTTGTCTGTATAGTGAGGCTTTGTACGTGTTCCTTACTCTAAAATCAACTTGGGCATAAATATCACCACCATCATATTCAGCATTTGCTTTGAGTATCACCAAGCCCCACTTTTTTGTATGACTCTGAAGTGCATACTCCAAAGCATTGGGACCTCTATCACCTATGGGACCTGGATGAAAGATATACGTAGGATATTTTTCATAAATACTTGCAGGTAAATATCGTTTTAAAAATGGACAAAGTAT
>DQVJ01000168.1 GCA_015661795.1 Sulfurovum sp. | reverse complement strand
CCAGCATGGGAAAGTACGTCAAGTACATTGTAAGTATTATATCCTTTATGTGAATTATAATCACTTCTGTTATAAACAGAAAACATACAGGGTACTGAGACTGCTGTAGTTGTTCCACAGGAGTACATGTTGGAAAAATTGATAATATTTTCTTGTTTAAGTAGTGGATTTGTCTCTTTTAGATAGCCATTAAGTGAAAAATGATCAGCTCTTGCTGCTTCACCAACGACCATAATGACAATTTTTCTTTTTGTATGGTTTTTAGAGATAGTCGCATCCTGCCCAATAACTTTCATAGGTATATTTGTCTCTTTTATTTGATCATAGGTATATGAGACAATATTGTAGATAACAGTGACAGGGTTTGTATATAAACGAAGGGTTTTATGTTCTCTAAAAAAAGAGGCATAAAATTTTGAAAAGGTAAATAAAAGTATAGCTATCAGTATAATATGAAGTAGAATAATCTTTAATTTACTCCAAAGCTCTATTTTAAATGCTCGATAGTGTAATGGTATTTTATAAATGATGATTGAGGGTAAGATACCAAGTAAAAAAAGTGTAACAAAAAGTTTGATACTCAATAAATCAAAACTTTCTTGTATATCTGTTTGCAGTGTATTTTCTATCATGGTTTTGTCCATGACAATGTTATAACTTTGCATGAAGTAATGTACTGATGCAGAGAGTATCAATGCAAGTATAAGCATAGGTTTTAAAGTATGTTTAAAAGATACCAACGTTAGCATAATAACAATTAAGGCATAGAGCAGTAAAGCCAAAGAGAATAAAAATCCAGCGTTAGAAATATTGAATGGATAGATGTCGAGGACATGTTCAAAAAAAGACAAATTTGAAAAGAGTACTATAAATATTGCAGTAGTGATAATAAAAAACGAAGGGGTGAAAGCTTTCAATAGTATTCCTTGCGAGAAAATAAACTTTATAATGATATCGAAATAAAAATAGAAAAAATAAACAAGATATTCTATTTACTATACTATTTAGTAGATATAGGCTAAAATAACGCTAATAAGAGGAGAATATAGATGCATATAAAAATATTTTTTATAATGACATTATATCTATTTCATATGCTTTTAGCCGACGAGCTAACTCTTCCGACACACAAGATATATTTTTATGGACAAAAATATTTTGATAAATCAATTTTAGAAGATGAATTAGGCGTTGATAATAAAAGTTTTTTACAGTTTTGGAAAGAGGATAATCCACGTATAAATGATAAATTACTTTTAACACTTGAGCCTTCTTTGCAAAGTTTTTATGACTCTGAAGGTTTTTATGATGCAAATTTCACCATAAAAGAAACCAATACAACAGTCTCTGTATATATTAGTGAAAACCAACCAGTTAGAATTAAAGATATTAATATTTCAAGTGATTTTAATATCTCAACTTTGATTACATTTGAAAAAAATGATATCTTTAAAGCAAAAACATTTATAAAAATCAAAAGTAAGATTATTGCGGAGTTATTGAAAGAAGGATATTGCAGTTATGATTTAAATACCAAAGCATATGTTGATTTAGATAAACATAGTGTTGATCTGCAATACAAATTAAAAAAAGGTGGGATATGTACCTTTGGTAAAACGACAATCTATGGATCAAAAACCATTGATGATGATATCATCAAATCACGGGTAAGAGCAAAAGAAGGGGAAAGGTTTAATACCACCTTGATTAAAGATACCTCAGATGCCTTGTATGGACTGCAATCTTTTGATTCTGTGTTGATTGGGATAGATAGAAAATTTTACAATGTAGTACCTGTGGATATCACAGTCTCGGAGATGGATAAACCATATCGTTTTGAAGCAGGTTTGGGTTTTGATACCTATGTCGGCCCGCGTATACACAGTAGTCTCATAAAACATAATTTTTTAGGTAATGCACAAAAGTTAAAACTTCAACTTGCATGGTCAAAGTTGGAACAATTGGCTATAATAGATTATTTTAAACCAGTGCTTTTTGAACCTTATGGTTTTGCTATGGATTTTGGTGCATCTTTGGGATATTCAAATTTAGAATTTGATGGTTTTAAAGAGAAGAAAACATTTGTAAAAGCGTATCTTGAACATACATCAAAAAGATTTGTTGTCAGATCTGGTATTGCGCTCGAAGTGACAGATATTACTGAATTAGATGATGGTAAACCTAAACTGCCTACTGGGGCATATGATCTTTTTTTCTTGACCTATCCTTATGTAAGTGCGGTATATGATGGAAGAGACTCAAAGCTTAATCCAAAATATGGATATTATCTTAGAGGTTATGGAGAATGGGGTATTCCAACTGAAAATGAGTCTAGTCTTTATCTAAAAGTAGAATTAGAAGCACGTGGGATATATACCTTTTATGATTTAACACTTTCAGTTGTGGGGAAAATGGGATTGATTGAAATTGAAGGTGATAAAACCTATGGTATACCTGAATCCAAGAAATTTTTTGCCGGTGGATCATTTTGGAACCGTGCCTATGGTTTTAGAGAAATTGGTGTGATTACATCACCAACAACAGATATCATAGATGGAGGATTAAGTATGGCAAACCTCTCGCTGGAAGCCAATTACCCTCTATGGGATGATTTATATGGGGCAGTATTTACTGACAATACGCTAATAGCAAAAGAGTCTAATGATTTTACTGGTGATATTATCACTTCTGCAGGGGTTGGTGTACGTTATATGACGCCGATTGGTCCTTTTAAGTTAGACGTGGGGTTTAATGTCAATGATCCCTCTATTTATGGTATCAGTTTTCAAATAGGGCAATCGTTTTGATACGCATTGAAATTCAAGATAGTGAGACATACAATGCCAAGTTTTAAAAAGATACTTTTTAGTGTTTTAGTTTTTTTTGTGCTGCTTATTGTGGCAATCATCATTGTTGCAAACTCATCTTTTGTAATAAAAAAGGCAGCAGATATTTTTGCTCCTGAGTATCAAATATCATATGATGATATTTCAGGTAATGTATTTACAGGTGTAACAGTCAGTGGTCTTAAGTTTGAGAATCAAGTATTGAGCCAAAAAGTACAATTTTCCTGGAACCCATCTAAAATATTATATAAAACAGTAGCAATCAATACCTTAAGTATTGAAGGTTTGGATATAGATGTTGTAAAGGCATTGTTGGATTCCTTCCCAAGTGATGATAATAGTTCTTCTGAACCGATTCAAGTTGTTATAACTGTTGATAAAGTGCATATCGACGTACTTCCTTTTGAGGAAGAAGGCATTTCTTTTTCTAAGTCAGTAGTTGATGTTGAAGATATTGCTTTTTCAAATAATACTTTGGATGTCGCATTCCTTAGAACCCAGTTAGAAACAAATATAGCCAATATCTCACTAGAGGCTTCATTGGATGACGGTATCGTAAATATTGATACATTACGAACTGAAGAGATAGACAGTATTGTTTTGGAAAAATTATTTTTAACCAACGAACAAAATATCACAAATGTATCTCCAGTAGAAAAAGAGCAAGATATAGGTCATGCGACAGAGGATGAACCCCATCCTCTTATGCCGAAGAAAGTTGTTTTAAACTACTTCTTTGCTTCTATGAAATCAAGGATATATCATATTGACAAGAATGATAGTGTTGATATCTCAAGCATATCATTAGAAATAAAAGACACAGTATTTGATGTCAAAACATTGATATTTGAACAAGGAGCTATTGACCTTAATGGAAAAACAAACCTACTCAATATCAGCTATGAAGGGAATATGAAAAAGAATGAACTTATGGGTTCAATCATTTTACAACCCCATGAAGCATTTTACAGATTATATAACTTACCCATACGAAAGGATGCAATATCAGATGTGACTATTAACCTTGATATCAGTGAAGCATTTATAAAAGCAGATTTACAAACCAAAGCAAAACAGATACTGCTTGTAGAAAAAGAGCATAATCGTACCACTACTCATGAAAATCAAGTATTTAATGTTGATATTAATATGCTCAAAAGTCATATTAAATATACGATACAAGATGCTACTTTGGCAGCAGAGACTAATTTACTGCTTTCAACACCCTATGCCAAAGATATATCTATAAGCAATACGTTTATGATGGATAAGAATATAAGTTATCGTGGAGAGATTAACGCAAAAAAAATGATTGGTATACATGCAAAAATGCTAAAGCCTTTAAATCATTTAAATATTAGCTATTCAGGTGATTCCAGCAGTATTGAAACAAAGATTAGTTCTCAAGGTCTAAAAGGAAACTTTGTATCATCTGATTTTAAAAAAGGTGTATTGCATTTAGAAACTACCAAATCGATGAAATTAGATCAACTGTTTACCCTTCCTGGCGAATTAAATGGAACAAAGGTCAATGTTATGATAGATGTTCCTGTTGATTTTGAACAAATAATACCACTTAAAGCAAGTGCAAACATCACTTCAAATATCACAAATATAGATGCAGAAATTTTGTATGACGAAAAACTACAGGCCAAAATAACAAGTGTGATACCTAAAGATTCTCTTTTAAAAAACTTTGATGAGAACATCAAATGGAGTGCGATTAATCCACTTGTCTTAGATGTGGACGTGGATAAAAATAATGCAGTCATAAAGTTAAAATCAAAAGCACTTTCTACACAAATTAAATATCTTTTAGAGAGTGGTCATATAGATGGTACTATTAACCTTGCTGGATTAGTGACAGATATTAAAGGCATTGTTGCAGAAAGAATGTTCATTAAAACCAATATAAGTTCTATGACGTCTCTGATGACATCAGTCAAATCATTTTATAAGATAGAAGACCTACCTCTACTTGAAGGTACTTTAAATGCATCAGTTGAAGTTTTAAAATTAGAGCAGCTAAATCTTTCTCTCTCTTCTCCACAAATCATATATAAATCTGATAAGAAAACAGAAAGCATCATCAATGATGTTGAACTGGACATACGTGCTAATGCATCCAAAATAGAATTAAAATCATATAATATAATATATGATGATATGAAATTTTTCTCAACCAAAGCTTCTACTATTCATATGAAGGAAAATGTGATCGATATTTCCCCACTGTGGGTAAATAATCAATTAAAAGTGGTAGGAACATATGATACAAAAACAAGAAAAGGTGATATTACAACTGATGCTAGTAGTCTTCAGATTGAACATAAATTCATTAAGTTTGAGAGTGCAGTAAATATACAAACAGTTTTAAATGGAGATAAAACATCTGTTAAAGGGAAAGTTGTTCTTCTTGGCGGAGATATACATTATGATTTGGGTACTAAATCATACCCAAGTGACAGTGATATTATTATAATACAAGATATGAAAGAAGCAGAAGCAAACCCATTTATGGATAATCTCAGTATCAATATAGATGTGACAACAAAAAAACCTTTAATTTATAAACAAGGACCTATAGATATCAAGGCAAATGCTCATGTGAGCGTACATAAATCAGAATTAGCAGATATTTTGGTGTTAGGTGAGGTGACCTTGCAAAAAGGTGGTAGCTATACTTTTGAAGGAAAAAAGTTTGTTTTAGATGAAAGTAAGATTTATTTTACTGGTAATCCAAACAAACCTTTACTTGATATAAATGTTAAATACAAATCATTAAACTATCTTATTACTATAGGTATTTCAGGTACACCTTCTGCACCCAATATATTGTTTTCATCTGTACCAAGCTTGAAAAAAGAACAAATACTGTCTATTATTTTATTTGATTCAGCAGAGGGTGCAGGTACAAATTCTGGAGAGGATATGATGAAAATGATGGGAGGTGCAATGGCGAAATCTGCTCTTGCAGATATGGGTATCAAATTAGACCATCTGGCTATTGGGGCAGATGGCAGTGTAGAAGTAGGTAAAAAACTTACGGATAAGATTACCTTCATTTATGTAAATACGGATATTCCGGAGGTTCGAGTGAAATATCAACATAACTCACGTGTTGAAAGTGTGATTAGTACGGATGAGATATCCCAAGCTTATGATATTGTCTACAAAAGAGACTTTAATGCAGATGAGATTGATATCTTGAAGAAGGATTAAAAATTTTAAGAGAGTCTATTTTTAAAATCTTCATACCCAAATTCACGTATGACATCTATTGTACCGTCCACTCTTTCAATGGCAATACTGGGAAGTTTCACACCATTAAATGTACTTGCTTTAACCATAGTGTAATGCATTTGATCTAGAAAAGCAATTTTATCCCCCACCTGTAAGGGTTGATCAAAACTATAGTCTCCCATAATATCACCAGCCAAACACGTATTACCTGCTAAACGGTATGTATAGGTTTTCTCACCTGCTTTACCAGATCCAAGTACATCTGCACGGTATGGCATGATAATTGTGTCTGGCATATGTGCTTCTGCAGAACTGTCAAGAATAGCTATATCTATTCCATTATGGACAATATCTAAGACTGTGGTAATGAGTGTTCCAGTCTCCCACCCTATAGCTTCTCCAGGCTCAAGATATACTTCTACATTATATTTGGTTTTAAATTGTTTTATGAGATGAATGAGCTTTTCTATATCATAGCCCTGACGAGTTATGTGATGACCCCCTCCAAAATTTATCCATTTCATTTTTGGAATGTATGTGCCAAACTTTTCTTCAAAAACATATAATACTTTTTCCAATGCATCAGCACCTTGTTCACATAATGCATGAAAATGGAGT